>JBCBPQ010000328.1:0-7381 GCA_039820645.1 Cyanobacteria bacterium J06633_8
AGTGAACAGTGAACAGTGAGCAGTTAACAGTGAACAGTTATCAGTGAACAGTTGTCATTGAATGATTGATTTAATCAAAGTCCGTGGCTTATAAATACAGGAGAATTAGAGAAAATAAATCTAATTCATCACATTGTGAGCAATAATTTCTTGATTTAACTGATAACTGATAATTGATAACTGTTAACTGTTAACTGTTCGCAGATTTTCGGCTAAAATAAAGGATTGCAATCACGAATAAACCTATTCCAGTCAAATATTTAATAGGGTTAGGAATACTCGGGTTAGGGGATAAAAACCCTTCAATTAAACCAGCAACAACTAACATTGGTACAATACCAAATACCAATTTTATCGCTTGAGAGCCATAAATTTTTATCGCATCTAAATGGCAATATTTTCCAGGAAATAATATTGCTTTGCTAATTAATAATCCTGCACCTCCAGCAAGAACGATTGCGGGCAATTCTAAGGAGCCATGTGGAAAGACAAACGCCCAAAAAGGATAAGCTAAATTGTTTTGACTAACTAGATTTGCTACTGCGCCAATAAGTAGACCATTAAATACCATTACATAAATTGTGAAGGCTCCGGCAGTAATTCCACCGGCAACCGCACTAAAACAGACTTTTAAATTATGATTAATGGTAATTGCAGAACATATCAAAGGTTCAACACTTACAATTGAACTCATCCATAATTCACCATCGTCACGAACTTTGGAAACTATTCTTGATGGTAATATTAATGAGATAAAGTTAGGGTCTTGCCAAATATACAACCAAGCACCTAATATACCCAAAATAAATAAAGCAGTAGCCACCGCAATATAAGGAAAAGTTTGTTGTACCGTTGCAGGTAGTCCCCAACTATAGAATTTTAAAGCTCTCAAATATTGTTGCTGACGCGAACCTTGACTAATTTGTTTATAAGCACGAGTTTTCAAAACGTGTAAATTTTGTATCAAGTGATGATTTAAGTTTTGGGCGCGAGCGCCTGTTATATGAAGTCCGGTTAATTACTTACTATATAACTGAACTTATCATAATTTGTTATTAACCTATTAACTATTACCAATTACCTATTACCTATTACCTATTACCAGCCCCACAAATATGATAAGTGTTTAACCGGACATGATATTAATAAAGCAAAAAAACTGGTAATAGCATTTGTTACCCCCCTAACCCCCTTAATAAAGGGGGGAATCCGAGATAGGTGTATACCGTAGCCGATGTTTTGGAGAGCGGTTTTGATAGGAAAGGATAAAGTAAAAGATATACTTTATTCCTTCATGGCGATTTTCTAATTATCAAAAATCAAAACCGGCGATTCTGGTTCTCGATAATACTTTGTCATATCATCAAATTTACGAAGTTCGGCACGATGCACCGTTAATGTAGGTAAATTCTCAGCCCATTTTTGATTTAGCTCTGAGAGCATGGTGGCGAAATTTGCACGTTCTAAATTTGTTGGAATCTCCCCAAAATAGCCTAAAGTTATGTGCGCCGTGAAATTGTACTGTTGCTCAATTCCCAATGCCATCAGCTTCGGATTTTGATAAACTGCCCGACGCAAGTTAACAATTTGCTCATAACTGTCTTGAGAAGAGGGAACCAAACAAACCGCTATAGCCCTTGGCATAAGCATTAATCCCAGCATTTGCCATTTAGGAGAATTCTTTGGAGGGGCACCGTTTTGATATTGTTGAAAAATATCGCTAAAACATGACTGTAGTTGTGTTTCAAAATCCGGATTGCTTGCCTTCGCATCGCGATAGGCACTATCCCAAATTAAGTCCGCTATAGTCAAGTGAAAGCTATTGTGCGGTACCGGAATAATCAAATCGGAACCCATTGGTAATTGTAAAAGTTCCTCTTGATAATCCTGCATTTTTGAGTAAAAAGCAGAATTTTCGGAATTGTCTTCTCCGCTAGGCGGTGTAATTAATGTATAGCCAGGAAAAGGCACAGCTTTTCTTTTTTTTTCTGGGTATGATGCAAATTTAGCAGATTCCTTCAAATGTTGGATTTGAGATATATAAGCGGAGAGTAACGTCATAGGCGCTACCCGATTTATATAAGTTTGATAATTATCGTCCAACTTTCATATTCTCCCGCACTCATTGCATAAATTGTAGGCAAAATCACTCAATTTAAGCAAAGTAGCCACAGTTTGCACAAGTTATAAATTATTTGATAGGTAAAATTTTCATATGCTAATGATAATAAATCGATAAGTTTCACCCTTGGGAACAGTTAATTCAGATTTTTTACAGAGGAATTGTGACTTATATGGGATATCCAAGAAATAAAATATTTCACCGTCGGTGGGATATTTTATGATCTGTAAGTGCCTTATTCCTTAATCCTGCCATCATGCCAATTTACATCTACTGGGGCGAAGATGATTTTGCGATGGAAAAGGCGATAGCCGATTTACGCAACAAAGTTCTCGACGAGAATTGGACATCGTTTAACTACACAACTTTCCCCCCCGATTATCCTAATGCTGTAATTGAAGCATTGAATCAAGCAATGACACCACCTTTCGGGGCTGGTGGGCGTTTAGTATGGCTGATAAATACTAATATCACTCAGCAATCTGATAGTAATGTCTTATCTGAGTTTCAGCGTACTTTAGATGTAATTCCCGATAATTCCCATTTATTAATTACTAGCAGCAACAAACCGGATGAAAGACTCAAATCCACAAAACAGTTAAAAAAATTTGCTCAATTTCAGGAGTTTGGGTTGATATCACCCTGGAAAACTGACTTACTCCTAAAATCTGTAAATGATGCGGCAAAATCTTTAGGAATCAAACTAGCCCCTAACTGTGCAGAATTTTTAGTAGAAGCCATAGGTAACGATACTCGTCTGCTCTACAACGAATTAAATAAATTGCAGCTTTACCAACTTGATAGCAATCAACCATTAAATGTTGATACTGCCGCTCAATTAATCCAAAACTCTACTCAAAGTAGCCTACAATTAGCTGGTGCTATTAGAATTGGAGACACGGCAAAAGCTTTAAATTTAGTAGGGGATTTAATAAATGCAGCAGAACCTTCCTTACGGATAGTAGCCACTCTTATCGGTCAATTTCGCACTTGGTTGTGGGTTAAAATTATGATGGAAACAGGCGAACGTTCTCCCCAAGCAATAGCTCAAGCAGCTGAAGTTCGCAATCATTATCGTATCAAATACTTACAACAAGAAGTTCAGCTTCTTTCAGTACAACAATTAATTTCCTGTATGCCTATACTACTGGAATTAGAAGTTAATCTAAAACAAGGAGCAGCTCAAACTCAAACACTCCAAACTAAAGTTATAGAACTATGTCAAATATGCCAAAAAAGACGACAATGAATATATTTGTTTAATTTATGCGATTATTCAAGGGAACAACTACTCGTTGAAACAATTCAAAGTGATTAACATCTTCTTACTGTAATTAATTATCACACAGCATATGAAGAGAATTACTCATTCTTCCAAGGGAACTAATATTGCTCGAATGCTTTATAAGTCTTTTTTCGTAGGTACTTTAGCAGCTCTTAGTTTTGCTGCTGGCAGTATAGTTTCGAGTGCAAAAGCTGATGCTCAAACTCCTTCATCAGTTAACAATAATGATATAGAAAAATATTCTAGAGCTTTATTAACAATAGAGAAAAGCAGGCTTCAAGCATTTGACGAAATTAAAAAAATCTCTGGTGGCAAACAAGTGCCAGCCATAGCCTGCAATCAACCTAAAACTATAGCTGCTCTGCCTACACGCAAAGCAAGAGATATTGCCAAAAAATACTGTCAGCGCTCTCAGACAATTGTTAAAGATAGCGGGTTGAGCGTTCAAGACTTTAACAACATTACACTGAAATTACGAATTGATGACAGCTTAAAAACGCAGATTCACAATGCATTAATCCGTTTGCAGAAAACCCCTAATTCTCGATAGATAAAACTTAAACAAAAATTTAGATTTATCGAATGAAAGATTGTTCCCCCCGGATGAGCCGGGGGAGTGAAATGGTTTTTTTTATTTGACTTATAAAATATTAAGTGTTTATAAATAATGGTTGGAGCAATCTTAACTTGATTGAAATTTTTACAACTTGAATTTTGACACTGGTTTAACGTTAGTTTGTCGTAGTAATAGAGGCTACTATAAACTGGCAATTAATGATTCATAAAAATTTGTATAGATATGTATTGTTGTATTTGAGTCTTATCCATAACCGCTCTCCGATAAGTTGGAGAGGGGAAGGGGTGAGGTAAAGGCGTATGTTAGGTTGAAACCCAATACCCAAAAACTTCGGTATTGTTGGGTTACGCTATGCTCCACCCAACCTACTACTCTAGCAAACCAACATTGCCGGGTGAGGGCAAACAGGGGGAGCAAGGGGAACAGGGGAGTCAGGGGGAGAAAATAACTTTTTTCTTACAATTAACCCCGCCTTAGTTGACTTGGTGGAGCACTACATGTATTTTTATTTTTCCAGAGTGACAGAAAAGGTTAAGGGAGATCCAAAAAATAAATTATCCCACCGTTTAACAAATATTCCGGACAAAACCCAGACGTATAATGGTGTTGCTCACGGTAAGCACCGACGGTGGGATAATTTATTACTTGTAAGTGCCTAAGAAGAAGAGGGGAAGGGGTGAGGTAAAGAAAGTATTATAATCAAGTAAAAATTTATATTCTAATCCAGTAACGCCGTTTAAGTTGAAAATATTAAGCGGGATAAAACCTCTGCTGTTTTGCACGAATATTTTTAATATGCTTTTTGACTGTATTTACAGTAATAAAAAGTCTTTGGGCAATTTGTTTATAGCTTGATGTAAGCCGATAGAGACTCCATATTTCCGCTTCACGTTGCGTTAAATGATATTGGTAAGCTTCGGACAAAGCTACATTTTTCAAAGACTCGTAGCGATTCTCGATTGTTACCAGTAGTAATGATTGCTCTACTAATTCTAGATTAAACCGTCTTACCCTAAAACGAAAAACTAGCGACTGATTGATAATTATTTCGTCCGAAAATATCGTTAAATTTTGATAGTCAGACTGATATTCTCTCAATGAATTGCAAAGATTCCAAATCACCGATGATACTGAATTTCCATTCAAATTAGATTGATTGATTTGACTAAAAATATTATCAGCACTAGCATTGCTATGAAGCAATTCACCTGTTTCAGTTAAGATTAAAATACCATCTTCTAAGTTGTCTACTATTTCTTGTAAAAAATATAGTTGTTCTTGAAACTGCTGTTCTGTTTCAGTTGTTCTACGTTTAGAAATACTCATAATATTTTTCTCGATATATTAAAAATTGACAAAGAATATTTGTGGTGACTGCAAGCTTAAACGTCACCTAGCGTCTAGGTACAAATGAGTTTTCATACCTAGCAATTAGCCTTTTAAGGCATGATAATTTTTTATACAGCTTGACAGTAATGTATTTCGGATTTTTATTCAGGCTTATGTAAGGAGGTTACTGATTCTGTGAAAACCGATATTGTCCTTGCCGTTACGTAAGTCGTAAAAATAATAAACCCGGTTTTTTTAACCGGGTTGATGTAAAAGTATAATTTTTAAATAATGGAAGAGGATAATTAACTTAAAGCGATAAAATTAGCTTTAAATAAACACTTTTGCTTCAAAATATCCTAAATAAGTCATAATTCCATCATTCCCAGCTTCAATATCATAATTAGCCGTGCATCTTTCTAATACTGGTAGTTTCAGGAATATGTTCGCCAATATTATAAAAAGGTTTTGCACCCACGGTTTTTTTCGCTTCATCTACTCACGGCATAAAATTTTTTATACCAGTTTTTATACGCCGCAATCGCCTAGCAGTCGCGAGCTTTAGTCTAAACTCCAGTTGAATTATGGAACCAATTTCTTCTACAAAATTAATTGTCTGAAATTTTCTAATATCAGACAAGGCTAAAGCTTTTGACTTTGAATTGATTATACAAACCAGACGATAAACTGCGATCGCTTAACCATTTTTGATTGACTGGTGAGTCGAATAGCCAATTTGTAATTAACTCTCTCCATTTGACGGGCATTTGTAAATGTTCCCATGAGGCTTCACTGTTGAGGGATATTCGATGGTATAACTCTTTGGAAGCAAATAATTCCTGGATGCATTCAGCTAGTAAATTTGTTTTGCGCTCTGGGAATACCATTGCATTGTGACGATGTATTAAATTGCCGCGAAACATGGGATGGTCAGAAGCAATAATCGGAGTATGGGTAGATAAAGATTCATAAATTGTAAATGGACATGCTTCTGGATATTTATGCCAGCTAGGAACAACAACTGCATCAGCATCGCACATTAATTCGATTACCTGTTTTTGAGATATTTTTCCTAAAAATTTGACTTGTTTGCTTATTTGCAATTCTTTTGCACGATGCTGAAATTTTTCAATCTCTCCACTACCAGCTATTTTTAAATTTATTGGTTGGATATGACGTAGTTTTGCTACTGCTGTGAGAATATCACCCACACCTTTAGCATCACTAATCGTCCCTACATAAACTAAGTTTTTAGGTGATAAATTTGATGTTAACTTTTTAACATTAAATTTTTGTGGAGTAATTTGATGGTGGAAATCCCAGGGAATAATCTTGTCTGGATTTACTCCTATTTTTTCTAAAGAATAACAAGCGTTTAATCCATGATTAGCTACCCAATCTATTTGCTGATGGTTTAATATTTTTTTCCAATGATAATTTTTAATATGTGATTTCCAACCTGTTGGTAGAAAAGAATCCGCGAATAATGGCATTATTTTGACTTGATGTTTGATTCCCCAGTGAAAGATATTTCTCATGGGGAATCTAACTACTAAGTGAGTAGGTTGTTGACTTTCGATAATTTCTAAAACTTTATCGGGATTTTGATAGGGTTCAATTCCTGCAGCAATTACTCGCAAATTGGGTTCGATTTTTTCATTGTATACTTGTTTACTGTTGCAACAAGCTAATGTTACTTCATCAATTTGCTGGCTAATTTTGCTGGCAGTATCAATTACATATTTGTGACTATGATAAGTTTCGATTCCATGGTTCTGAATCTTGTGATATGCCTCGCGAAAATCCCCAGCATAGTCAATAATTAAAAGACGCATTTATTATATTTCAGTGTTTAGATTTACAAGTAACTTATATTGTCAATTATACTTAACTTCAAGTAGTTTGCAATACATTTATTATTCTATATTTAATTGTATTTATGTGTTTTAGGAAAAATTCAATTTTTCTACAAATAAGCAGAAATTACTACTTGCAGTTACATACTGTTTATTCATCTGCAAGCACCTCGACGAGAAACCGGGTTTGAAGCAAATCACTCAACGAGCAG
>JBCBPQ010000329.1:0-7377 GCA_039820645.1 Cyanobacteria bacterium J06633_8
TACCTATATTTCCCGCCTAAATTTAAACCTTTGGTTAATTTTTATTCAAAAACAGCTAGTCTACGGCAATAACAATAAATAAATTAACCCACCGTGGGGGTTCCCCTATTGGCCAACACCACTATACGTCTAGGTTTTGTTCGGAATATTTATAAAACGGTGGGATAATTTATTTTTTGGATCTCCCTAAAGGGATAAGAGCTTTAATCATCGAGTTGATAATACCCAATATTAAGTAGAATAACGTATCAAGTAAATATGTTTTTTCTCGTTATAAGGTTCTACCTTGTAATGCATATCAAGAGGCTCTGCCTCGTATCAAATTTTAAGGCAGAGCCTATTGATATGGGTTCCCAGCCCTCTTACTGGGAACCAGTTATTTCAAATGAATTAGTTTTCTTCCAAAACCTCTTGTAATAAAGGCGCAAGTTCTTGATTTAATCTACCGCTACGGACAAATTCAGCATAAGTATCAGCTTCTACTGCTAATAGTTCGTTGCGTAATTGTTCGCTGGCAAATTCCTTTAAGCTGGGATATTCATCCTGCATTTTATCAATTGTTTCTTTGATATTATTTAGCTCTCCTTTGATTAATGCTTCTTGATAGCGACAAAATTCTAAGTCTAATCCGGGACGTTCGTCATCTACTTCGTCTAAATAAATTAAAACTCGTCGCAGTGCGCTTTCACGGGCAACTAATTTCATGTATTCTTGGCGTAATGGTTGATCGCCGAGTAAATCTAATTTTTTTAGTAAAGGTTTGGTGGTTAATCCTTGTACTAATAAAGTAAACAAAACTACGCCAAATACTGTAGAAATTAAATCTTCTCTTTCGTTTCCTAATATGGTTGGTACGCTCAAGGCTAAAGCAATAGAAACCGAACCCCGCAAACCTCCCCACCAAAGTATTGTTTGTTGGGGTAAACTAATATTGGATTTAGCTACGGTATTACTAAAAAATCCTAAAGCGTAAACAGAAATAAGTCTTGATACAACCATTCCAACGATGGTTACAGCAATAATTAATAGGTTATCTGCAAGGCTGGAAAATTGAATTTGATCGCCAATTAATAAGAAAACAATTGAATTGACAAAGAAAGCTACAAATTCCCAAAATTCGCTGACAATTACCCTAGTACGGGGATTCATGCCGATTCGGGAACCAAAGTTACCTAAAATTAAGCCGCAGGTTACAACACCAATTACACCAGAGCCACCAAATTCTTCAGCAATTATATAGGTACCGTATGCTGATACTAAGGTTAAAGATTGTTCTACTAAAGGTAAATCAAATCTTTGAGTTAAATACGAGATACCAAACCCCATTAAAGCACCAACCGCAAGCCCGATACCAACAACACCGATTAATTCTAGGATGATTTCCTGTACTCCCAGTTTCGCAGTTCCCAACGGCAGCGCTACCAAGAAACTAAAAGCAACAACAGCCATGCCATCATTAAATAAGCTTTCCCCTTCCATTAAGGTAGTGAGACGCTTGTCAACTCCCAATTCACGAAATAAAGCTGTTACGGAAACCGGATCTGTTGCTGAAAGACTGGCACCAATTAGTAAAGCTGTAGTTAAAGATAATCCGGCAAATTGATTTAAACCAAGAGCTATACCAATAATCGAAATTACTACTCCGATAACAGCATAAAGAGTTATTGGAAAGAAATCTCGTTTTAAATTTGACCACTTTAAATTCCATGCAGCCTCAAACAACAAGGGAGGCAAGAAAATCGCTAATATTAACTCCGGAGAAAGATTTACCAATCGTACATCAACGAAAGCTAAACCCAAACCTGCGATTACCAATAATAGTGTATAAGGTATTTGGCGAAACCAGCTAAAAACTTGTGGTAAAGTCGCCACACTCAGAGATACGGACAGTACTAACAGAAATTGTTTGAGATTTTGCTCAATACCGGCAGTTTCACCCACCGCTGCTTCAATCGCCATAGTTTTTCATTGTAGATTTTTTCATTTGTAGCACCCCTGGAAATCCCATTATTTAAGGAATCTTCTGCTTATATTTGAGGTTGCAACAATTTATTTTATGCGCTTGTCACCCAAAATATATGTATATCCACCAAATGTGCATCAGGGCGATCGCCCTACTCTATGGCTGAGAGGATGTTTAAAAAGTATAGTTTTTATCCTAAATCTTGGATTATCCCCCCTTCCCCCCCTTGAAAAAGGGGGGGTTTGAGGGTAATTTACATTCTGTAATGTAGCTTGGTTTATTTGTGCCGACTTACTTAATTCAAATATAATTATTACTCAGGAACCGCCAAAAAATTCCAGAAAGGAGAATTGATAAATTCATCTTTTGTTAGTGGGGATAAACCTTTAACCCAACTTTTTAATTCATATATTTTTAAACAACAATCATCTACAAGCAAATCATAAATTTTGCTATCATGCCTTACACCATTATCGTCCTTACCGTGTTCAAAAATGATGTATGGTTTATGATTTTTGATTATTTCCCTACCACCTTTTAAAACAGAATATTCTACTCCTTCAACATCAATCTTAATAAAATCAATTTTCAAATCCGCTGGCAAGACGTTATCTAACTGATGAACTTTTACTAGAATATTTTCTGTTAAAGCATCCGGAATGTGATAGCTCCATACATCCTTTTTTAAACTACTTAGCGCCGGTGAATTAACAACATACCAAAAAGTAGCTTCTCCCTCAGAATCACTTAAAGCAGCCTCAATCACGTTAGTTTTAGGAAACCTTTGTCTTAACCTCTCAGCAAGCCTGGGAATTGGTTCAAAAGCATAATGACTTCCTGATGGAGATAATTCTAAAATAGAAGCTAAAAACTCCCCTGTATTACATCCGATATCAATACAGTTAGATTTTTCGGTTAATATCCTCTGCAAAATTTGAACTGTCAAATTATTATCTTCTTCATTGATAATATATTTTTCTTTTTTATTCCAATTGAACAAAGCATATAGCTGTTTTGTAAAACCCTCAAAATAGGAACCCTTGAGAGTTTCTTTTACAAGATTTTTAGCTTCCAAAATTCTTTTGGTTTTTAAAACCATTTTTTATATCTCCAGTCAACTCGAATTATATAAGTAGGGCTTGCGCCAGTCTAACTCAAAAATTTTTTAAATTTGTAGCAACCACTATCTTTTTTTCCAAATTGACGAAATATATCCACAATAAAAAGCCCGCTCTTGCTGCGGGCTGAATTAGAATTTTATTAAGAATAGGAATTACGAATTACGAATTATACTTACTGTCTTATAGTTAATTAATATGAAACCGGCTCTACCTTTTCGTGCAACTGTAGCTTATAAGGTTTAGCTGAAGTTTCCACACCGTTGACAACCAAACCCAATAAATGAGCTTGATGTTCCATTAATTGCTGCAAACTATCGCGTACCGAGCTACTAAAACTCATACCCGGTTTAACTACAAACAATACATTGGGAATTTGAGCCGTCATTAATGCTGTGGCGGTTGTAGCGCTGACGGGAGCAGTATCAACCAAAACATAATCGTATTTTGTATGAGATTCCGCATCTGCTAAGGCTTGCTGAAATCTTCCCTGAGATACCATTTTGACAATTTTACTGCTTCGTGGCGTTGCTGGTAATAAATCTAAATTTGGCTCTACCGAAACAACTTCATTTGTGATATTAAATTCTTGATTGCAACCTAAATTTTGAGTCAATTCTGCGCGAATAAAATCACCATCGACTACCAATACTCGAAAACCTAATTCTACTAATGCTTTTCCTAACCCTAAAGTTACAGTTGTTTTACCTTCGCTTTCCATGGCGCTAGTAATTAATATATGACGGTTATTTAGAGGCTGCAAACTAAGTGCTGAAGCTAGTCGTTGAAATTTTACCTCTTCGTCAACGTCTTCTGATGCTAACTGAGCATCTTTGAGTTGGGGAATAGAAACAACCATTGGGAATTTCATATCCTGCAAATCTTGAGGGCTTAACAATGGATTGCGTTTTTCTAAGAGTAAGATTAAAGCAATACTACCGGTTATTCCAGCTAGTAAAGCATTGAGAATCATCAAAGATTTATTGGGAGAAATAGGCTTGTGATTAACTCTAGGTGAATCTAATATTTCGACATTAGGATAAATATCAAAAACATCAATATTTGTCTGCTGAATTTGAGCAAATAAACCTTTGTAAAGACTTTCGGCGACATCAACATTAAGTTGTAGTTCTGTTAATCTATTTTGTTGGTTAGGAATAAAATTTAAGTTAACCGTCAGCTTTTCTATTTGAGTTTGTATTAATTTAGCACGTCTTTGTTGCCCGGACACTTCAGTTTCTGCCAAAATTAATTGTTCAATTAAACCGTCACGCTCTTCCCATTTACCATTTAACGTAGTGTCGATAGCCATACCCCCAGAAGTTAGTTGAACTTGGTTTTGTATCCGATTTAATAATACTTTTTCTTGCTGTAAAAGCTGTCTAACTTGCGGGTGTTTATCGGTATATTTAGATTGTAAAATGGATAATTCGGCTTTTATTTCTGCTAGCTTACCTCTAATAAATTGATAATCGCGATTTTCACCCAAGCTTAAAGCACGAATAGCTTGGTTTGAGGACATGTTCAATAAGTTTGATAAAGTATTCACGCGATTTTGATTGTATTCGGCAAGAGATAATGCTTCTAATCGAGCTTTTCTTAAACCGTCAATTGTGGTAACAAGAGCTTTTGTTTGTTCTTCAGCATTAATTAAAGCACTGGATTGTTTAAACTGCGCTAAAGTTTGTTGCGCTGATATTAAATCATTGCGAGCTTCTTCTAATTCAACTACGCTAAATTGTCTTTTTGATAAACGGTTTTGTTGTCGAAGTTCTTTGAGCCGTTGTTGAAATAAAGTAATCAGATTGTTTATACGTAATTTAGCTAATTCTGGTGATAAACCTTTAGTATATATAGTGATTATACGGGAGTTTTCATCAACGGCAATTTCAAATAGCGACTTATAACTAGATAAATTTGTAAATTCATCTTTCTGTGGATCGATATTAAGCAATCTTTCCATCAAAGTATCGCTAGTGAGAATACTTTTCTGCATTTGTAGTTGGCTATCCCTACTTGCAGTAATACTAGAATTATCTTTTATTAAAGAACCTAAAATGCCCAAACTTGCATCTAAATTCCCATTTGTTGCTGGAATAGTCAATTGTGCTGACGCATTCCACATTCTAGGTGTACCTATAGCAATGTAACTAGTTAAACCTAAAATCAACAGATTCCAGAAAATTACAGGCTTCCAATGTCTAATAGTTATTGCAGTTATTTTATTCATGATATTAATCAGTTAACAGTACCATGACAGTGAACAGTGAGCAGTTAACAGTGAGCAGTTAACAGTACCATGACAGTGAGCAGTTAACAATTCCCAATGTCCAATGCTCAATGCCCAATTACGAATTACGTTCGCGTAGCGTCTCCCGAAGGGAGATATTACGAATTACGAATTACCCATTACTCTCTGCCTTCTTAAAAAAAATATTTTGAGTTTGATTTTCAAAAGTTGATATCGCTGGGGAGGTAGAAGAAACACCATACAAATTTTGAATAATGCTTTAGACATAGTTCGCCACTGGATAATTACAGATAAATCATTCCAGATAAAATTCGCCAAAAATCTGATGGCGATCGCCCCGTTTTTTTGTCCCGATGGTGATTCTAATACTTTAAAAGTTAGATAGTGATAAAGGGTTGCAAGAGATTTTATTTTTAAATGTTGTAGTGATTTGGGAGCGCGACTATAAGCTTGTTTGATAAATTTTAAACATGCTTTTTCCATTTTTAAAATGTTAGTAAATTCTGAGCGAAAAGAAGCACGATATAAAACTTGGGGGCGCGTTACTGTGACAAAATCATACTCCTTGGCTAAACGCAACCACATATCCCAATCTTCTACAAGGGTTAATGAATCGTTGAAATGACCAGTATTAATCAAAGCCTGCCTGCGGATTAATGGATTTGAGCCATTCTCTAAAACATTTTGGATTAATAATTTTTCATAGGCATCACCATTAATAGTTATATGATTGCCATGACGGACAAATTCACCATACTCATCAATGTAGTCAACCCAAGAATAAGCTACTGATGCTTGAGGATTTGCTTCTAAGGCTTTTAACTGTGCTTCTAGTTTGTCTGGAGTCCAAATATCATCAGCATCTAAAAAGGAAAGAAACTGACCTTGAGCACGTTCAATTCCCCGATTACGACTCATACAAACACCAGCATTATGATAGGAAAAAACCTTTATACGAGAATCTTTAATCCTAGATATTATGTTTAGCGTTAAATCCCAAGAGCCATCGTTGATAATTATTAATTCTAAATTTTTATAGGTTTGATGCAATACCGATTCAATTGTTTCTCTTATGGTTTTTTCACCGTTATATACGGGAATAATAACAGATATTAGTGGCGTTGTGTTATTTTTCATAATAATTTTCCAAATTTTACCAGCAACTGACTGATTTTATTTTTATATTGAAAAAAGTAGCAAAACAGGAATTAATTTGACAATTGGCATCCACTTGGCACCAAAGATGAATGTTACTACTTGTAAGTTAGCTGTAAAACAATCAAGCACAAATTGCAGCGGATAAAATTGCAGTTTTTTCTAATACAATTGCCTGGCGAAGATAAGCTTCCGTTTTCTTTCTGCAATAGCTTGAATATAGAATCCCGCCGACAGAATTTTTGCACCGCGATCGCAGTCAGTAGGTGAGCTTCGGTAGAAACACCCCTTCAACTTTATTTTGATGCGGTAAGTATAATTAACGAACTTAAAAATAAAAGTATTTCTAGATACAATTTTAAAGTTAAAAAATTGTGGAATGGCAAATTCCTGACTTTCATACATCTAGAAAAGTCAGGACAAACAAAGGATAGTTGAGAATATTTACTCTCATTACGCTCTCAGATTACCGAAAAATGGCTTTGTTGGGGAACCAGTCTGTTGCGGGGGTTCCCCCGTTGTAGGAAGTTATGTCTGGCTTGTTTATACTTCACAGAGCAGTAATATCATGTCCGGTTAAACAGTTATCATATCTGTGGGGGCTGAGTAATGAGTAATGAGTAATGAGTAATGAGTAATGAGTAATGAATAAAAGATTATGTTGCTAATAACCGCTATATTTTCAATAGGGTTATATCGTAAGTAATTAACCAGACTTGGTATAAGGTAATACTGTATTTTAATAATTTTTTCTATAGCAGTAGCCTAAAAGTAAGTAAGTCGGCACAAATAAACCAAGCTACATTACAGAATGTAAATTACCCTCAAACCCTTATTCCTATTGCAAGACAGCAAGACAGCCTATTGCCTTATCCCAATTACTATTTTCA
>JBCBPQ010000330.1:0-7342 GCA_039820645.1 Cyanobacteria bacterium J06633_8
CAGATCACTAGTGCTTTGCCAAGGTTACTTTGCGGGGTTAATTGTAAGAAAAAAAGTAAGTTTCTCCCCCTGCCTCCCCTGCTCCCCTTGCTCCCCCTGCTTACCCCACCCGGCAATTTTTGCTTGCCAGAGTACTAGTCTGTCCCACAATTTCTGAGGGGAAATTTATTTATACACAATAGTGTCTCCCCCTAAATATTTGGCGCTAAAGCGCAACTACGAACTCATATTTACGCTTTAAATAATTTACCATCATATCATAAAGACCCTTTTGACAGACTTTTAATTGCTCAAGCAATTGTAGAGCAAATACCGCTTTTGAGCATTGATGAAGTTTTTGATAGTTATCCAATTCAGAGGTTTGTTCCTGCCGATTTAATCGCTCAAATTAACGAATTAGGGGATATAGAGGATATGTCTGGGCTAAAGCAATTACACAAGCAAGCTGTGACTATTAATTCTCTTGAAGAATTTGACCAAATTTTACCAAAATCATAGTTTTTTATTCAGATAGAACGTTGGCGATACGCTTTCGCTGCCATTTACTCGTACTGCGGGAAGCTCTGCAACGCAATGGCTCATCATTTCATAAGCGTATCGCTTTTTTGTCTTCCCACCTATCATATTTCCGCCTGGGACTATAAGTCCCAGTCTAATAGCCAAAGTCCTATAAATAGGACTAGAAAAATAGTCATCATAACTACTGGACTATTCACAAAACTTCGTGGAATGCAAGAGGGACAACGCCAAGTTGTAGAAAATTTGCTCAAAGCGCGGTTTGGGGAGTTAGATGAGCAGTTAGCGGAGATTATTGAGCCGATGTTGCAGTTACCTCCTCAAGAATATGCTTCTTTGTTGTTGCAGTTACCTCGTGAGGAGTTGTTGGAACGGTTTGGTGATTAATTGGTAAAAACCGCTATTTTTCACAATCATATTGTTAATGCAAAGTCGGATTCTAACATCCGGCTTTTTTGTGGGATATGTTCCAACAAAAAAGGCGATCGCCTTTTCCTTTGTCTTCCCAATGCCCCATGCTCCATGCCCCATGCCCTATTCCCGATAAAATAGTAATATTAATCTATGAAGAAAAAGAATGGGGAAACATGACTTCTCAAACAGCTAATATATTAGTTAACAAACTGCAAAAATTACCTCCAGAACAACAACAACAGGTAGCAGATTTCATCGAGTTCTTAGAACAAAAATACATTCAACACCAATCAAATCAAGAACAACCAGCACAGCAACGAGTACTTGGCTTGAACCAAGGTGAAATTTGGATGAGTGAAGATTTTAACGAACCTTTACCTGACGAATTTTGGATGGGTGAAGAATGAATATATTATTAGATACCCATGTTTTTATTTGGTCTACAGCAAATCCAGAGAGATTATCTCAGACGGTGACAAACTTATTGACCGATACTAGCAATACATGGATACTGAGTATTGCTAGTATTTGGGAAATGCAAATCAAACTACAATTGGGTAAGCTCAATCTAAATTCAACTCTCCCTAATTTGATTGACAACCAACAGCGGGTAAATAATCTACAAATTTTATCTATCGAAACTTCTCATATTTACGCTTTAAATAATTTACCATCACATCATAAAGACCCTTTTGACAGACTTTTAATTGCTCAAGGGATTGTAGAGCAAATACCCCTTGTAAGCATTGATGAAGTTTTTGATAATTACCCAATTCAGAGGTTGTGGTAATTTTTATTTTCTTTTTCCCCTTGTCCCCTTGTCCCCTTGTCTCCCCATGCCCAATGCCCAAGTAATATAATTAATTAAGTCATCAGCACTTCGATAATGAATACAAAAGAAATTATCATCCAAGAGATTGAAGAAATCACAGAACCATTACTTACTGAAATTTTAGATTTTGTGCGATTTCTGAAGGTAAAGCAGTTACAAGAAGAGCAGGAAAATCAACAAGATTTAGAAGATGTACGTGCATCTCTAGCGGAAGCTAAAGAAAAAGGTACTGTTCCCTTAGAGGCTTTTAAAAAAGAACTGGGACTTTAAGGTATGAGCTATCAAGTTGAAATTACTCCCTTCGCTCAACGCCAAATTAAAAAGTTATCCCCAGATATACAGGCAAAAATTATTGGAAAATTGGAAGCTTTGGTTGAAGTTCCTCAGGGTAATACAAAAAATAATTAAGTGAGTGAAACACAAGCCAATTACGATTCTCCTTGGAAAGAAGCTCTAGAGGAATATTTTGAAGCATTTTTAGCCTTCTTCTTTCCTACAGCACACCGTGAAATTGATTGGGAGCGTGGTTATGAATTTTTAGAACAAGAATTACTGCAAATAGTTGGAGAAGCCGAAATCGGAAAGCGCTTTGTAGATAAACTCGTCAAAGTTTGGAAGCAAAACGGTGAAGAAACTTGGGTTTTAATCCACATTGAAATACAGAGTCAGGTAGACAATGAATTTACCAAGCGAATGTATACCTATAACTACCGTATATTTGACCGCTACGATCAACAAGTTGCGAGCTTTGCAGTATTAGGAGATACACAAAAATCATGGCGACCAAAAGAATACAGTTATGAACTTTGGGGAAGTCGTGCTTCTCTGGAATTCCCAGTGATCAAGTTATTAGACTACGAAGCAAATTGGAATCAGTTAGAAGCAAGTGATAATCCATTTGCTGTAATTGTAATGGCGCATTTACGCACCCAAGCCAGCAGCCAAAACCCAGAAGCTAGGCTGCAATGGAAACTAGGTTTGATTCGGAGGCTTTATCAAAAAGGATATACTAGAGACAAAATAATCAAGCTAATTCAACTGCTTGATTGGATGATGACTTTACCCAAAGAATTGCAAATCGCCTGTAATACAGAAATTCGTCAATATGAGGAACAGCCAATGCCATATATTACAACTTTTGAACGCTTTGGAATGCTAGAAAATCAACGGCAAAATATCATCGAAGTTCTGGAAGTAAGGTTTGGTGAAGTTCCTGCCGATTTAATCGCTCAAATTAACGATTTAGGCGATATCGAGGATATGTCTGGGCTGAAACAATTACTCAAGCAAGCTGTGACTATTAATTCTCTTGAAGATTTTGAACAAATTTTACCAAAATCATAGTTTTTTATTCAGATAGAACATTAGCGATACGCTTTCGCATCATTTCATAAGCGTATCGCTTTTTTATATCTTCCCACCTATCATACGCCTGGGACTATAAGTCCCAGTCTAATAGCCAAAGTCCTATAAATAGGACTAGAAAAATAGTCATCATAACTACTGGACTATTGACAAAATTATTTCTGTGTGTTCAATGTTCTACCCATGCCCAAATTATAGTACTATAGAACTATATTCGGGTGCATTTAAATGAGCAGAACACCTTTTGACCAATTTGCTAAGAAATTTTTTGAATCTTTTTTAGCTCCCTTGGGTGAGGTAAAGGTTAATTTTGAGGTTCCCGGAGAACCAAAATTTATTGATATTTGGTTTTCTCCATCAAATCAACCAAGCATAGAAGCACAAAATTTGGGCATTCTGACTCACATTGCCACTCTGCCCTGTTTAATCGAACCTTTTCGCAATCAACCAAAGCTCTCGGAAGTTCGTAGCTGTTTATCTAAATTATTTCATGTAATTGATGATTTTGAACGCAAAGCCAAGCGAGAAGATACAACTGTTAAAGAAGAGGAACTTCCACGGTTGTGGATTATTAGTCCTTCAGCTTCAGATGATTTGCTTTCGAGGTTTGTTGCAAATCCTCGTGAAGACTGGTTAGAAGGGATTTATTTTTTCGGGGAAGGCTTTAAAACAGCAATTATTGCGATTAATAAGTTGCCTCGAACACCGGAAACTTTGTGGTTGAGAATATTCGGTAAAGGAGTGATTCAAAAACAAGCAATTAATGAAGTAATTGGTTTTGATAAAGACGATCCAAGACGCTCTAAGATTTTACAACTGTTAATGACTTGGAGGATTAGCATGGAAGCAAGTAATTTAGTTGAACAAGAAGATAAGGAATTAATGATGACATTATCACAAGCTTATTTAGAGTGGGAACAAAAAACCGAGCGTAAAGGACAACGCCAAGTTGTGGAAAATCTGCTCAAAGCGCGGTTTGGGGAGTTAGATGAGCAGTTGACAGGGATTATTGAGCCGATGTTGCAGTTACCTCCTCAAGAATATGCTTCTTTGTTATTGCAGTTACCTCGTGAGGAGTTATTAGAGCGGTTTGGTGGTTAATTGATTGAAACCGCTATTTTTCACAATCATTTGTCAACTTAAGGTCGGATTCTACCATCCGGCTTTTTTGTGGGATATGTCTCAGCAAAAATGGCGATCGCGAATCGCACTGCCTCTTTCCCATAATATGATAGGTTTTCTTCCACACCCGCCTGGGACTATAAGTCCCAGTCTAATAGCCAAAGTCCTATAAATAGGACTAGAAAAATAGCCATCATAACTAATGGGCTATTTACAACATTATTTCTGTGTGTACCCTTGTCTCCCGATGGTCAATTAATAGTACAATAGAACTATATGAACCGGGTGCATTTTAATGAGCAGAACACCTTTTGACCAATTTGCTAAGCAGTTTTTCGAGTCTTTTTTAGCTCCCTTGGGTGAGGTAAAGGTAAATTTTGAAGTTCCTGGAGAGCCGAAATTTATCGATATCTGGTTTTCTCCATCAAATCAACCAAGCATAGAAGCACAAAATTTAGGGATTCTGACTAAAATTGCGACTCTCCCATGCTTAATCGAACCCTTTCGCAATCAACCGAAATACTCAGAAGTTCGTAGCTGTTTATCTAAATTATTTCATGTAATTGATGATTTTGAACGTAAAGCTAAGCGGGAAAATAAAACTGTTTTAGAAGAGGAACTTCCACGGTTGTGGATTATTACTCCTTCTGCTTCAGATGATTTGCTTTCAATAGCTTGCGCTCACGAGAGTAAAGAGTGGTTGAGGGGTATTTATGTTTTACCAAAAGTTTTAAGAACAGCAATTATTGCGATAAATAAGTTACCTCGAACACCGGAAACTTTGTGGTTGAGAATATTTGGTAAAGGATTGATTCAAAAACAAGCAATTAATGAAGTAATTGGTTTTGATGAAGACGATCCAAGGCGCTCTACGATTTTACAACTGTTAGCGACTTGGAAGATTAGCATAGAAGCAAGTAACTTAGTTCAACAAGAAGACAAGGAATTCATTATGACATTATCACAAGCTTATTTAGAGTGGGAACAAAAAACAAAACGTAGTGGAATTGAAGAAGAACGATGCCAAGTTGTAGAAAATTTGCTCAAAGCGCGATTTGGGGAGTTAGATGAGCAGTTAGCGGGGATTATTGAGCCGATGTTGCAGTTACCTCCTCAAGAATATGCTTCTTTGTTATTGCAGTTACCTCGTGAGGAGTTGTTGGAACGGTTTGGTGGTTAACTGGTTAAAAACCTCAGCTGGTTTCCAATATTCTCAATAAACCGTCAAAATCGCCTCGGAATCAATTCCGAGGCTAATAGTTCAAGTCTACTTAAGTAGACTGATGACAATACTGCGTAGGTTTTGGGAAGATCCTCCCTAACCCTCCTTACTAAGGAGGGAATAAAGCCCCCTTTTTTAAGGGGGTTTGGGGGATCTCAAAACGAGTTTAATTGCTTAACCGAGTAGTATTGAGACTGATGATACATATAGGAATCGGGTTGGAATCACCTCGGAAGTTGGATGCTGTAGGCGCTCGCCACATTATCAATGCCCCATGCCCTTCGGTTCTATGCCCAATGCCCAATGCCCCATGCCCCATGCCCAATCCCCATTTCCCTAGGAATCAAACTCACTAAAATTTCTGATTTTCACTTCACCATCTCCAAAACGCGCCACTATTTCCAATTCTCCTCCCATTGCTTGAATTACTTGACGTAAATGACTGACATACATATCGGTACGCTTTTCCAAACGGGAAATAGCTGGCTGTTTTACTTGTAATTTTTCGGCTAGTTCTGCTTGAGATATTTTCAATGCTTGGCGCAATTCACAAAGTGCCATTTCTTCTGATAATTGTGCTTTTTTCGCTGCTATTTTTGTTTTTCTGTGTGGGGAAAAATTTTGAGTTAAGTTAGAAAATTTATGATGTCCGCTCATATCAAGCCTTCGTCTTTAATTTCTTGGAGGTACTCGTCGTAAAGTTCATCCGCAATCGGAATATATTTTTCATAAAAGCGTTTATCTCCTGTTTTATCACCCCCAATAAGTAAAATTGCAACTCGTCTTGGATCGAAGGCATAAAAAACTCGAATTGGATTACCTCCGCTTTGTATGCGTAATTCTCTCATATGAGAATGTTTTGAACCGTTAACACCTGACGAATAAGGGAAAGGTAATTAGGCATCTCCGGAAAAAATGTAGAGACGTAAAATTTTACGTCTCTACAAGGGTTGCTGTTCTTCTGTTAGAGTCTGCCACCAATTCTCAAAGTTATCGGTGTATTCTATTTCCCACGACATTTAGTCAAATATTACGTCGATGTAATATTATCATATTTTTCGGTTTATCCAGTTGTATCCTTCTAGGGTTAGTAACTGTTACCTAAAATCTACCTATAACTAGACAAATATACCGGAAATGTCCAGATATTCTGGTTGCAGATCAAAAATAAAACGGCGTTGCACGGGTACTGAATATGGTTCATCAATTGCGCTCGTTTATTTTTTTATCCTCCGCAAATAACGACTGTTTTATGATACCGTTATGTTAGGTAAGTTTGTACCTGCTCATGTCGCTCTCCCTGCTGTGATGGCTGATAGGAGACACCTATGGGCATCATAGTACTGACTTAATAAAAGCTCAAGCGGTAAGCCGCACTTGCGGTGAAAGCTGTGGTGAGTTTTATAATTAACAGTCGTTAACAGCGAACCTTAGCAATTACTCTACAGGGAATGGGGAGAACCCCAATCTGGATGACCTGTGGAGGTCTATGAATCAGTCGTGACCAGTGTTAAGGAACTTGGTGAAATACCAAGCTGTAATCCCGAACTAGCCGTTAAGGTCGGGTGATGATGGGTAGATTTATCCATATTTGGGTAGAATTTTCAATTTTTTAAGTAACGGTGTCGGGTAGATATTTGTTCAAAATTGGGATGCTCCCTACGTAATTAATGTGAGTTCGGTTAAAAGATTCACTATTAATAAGTAGCAAGTAAGTTAAAACGCATCTAAATCAAATAAACAAAAATTGTCTAATTCTTGTGGGATGGAGAGAAGTTGGGGGGAAGATGTTCTTCCCCCCAACATCTCGCCATACCAGCCCGTCCGAATATACGATTTAAATGCACAACAGCATAGCCAATCGCGAGTAA
>JBCBPQ010000331.1:0-7292 GCA_039820645.1 Cyanobacteria bacterium J06633_8
GAAATTGTACGTAATGGTATAGAGGGCTACTTAACAAACAGCATTGAATCAGCAGTTGCTGCTATTGTAAATTTACCTAATATTAACCGTAGAAAATGCCGTCAACGTGTGGAAGAGTGTTTTTCTGCTGATGTAATTGTGGACAGGTATGAAAAACTTTATCAAACTATTTTACGTAAAAGAGAAAGCATTATTAAGTAAGTGAATCGAATTAAATATAAAATCTCACTCTGCTGTATCGCTTCCTTACTAAGGAGAGGGATTGAGGGTAAGGTTTTATCTTATATTTAATTACGAATACCTACTTGAAGATGAACTATACATATATAATCTGTTTCTTTACCAATTGTAACCTGAGTATCTTGCTTGCTTATTACACCTGGATTAAATCTATAACAGCTTATAAATATTTTAAAGAGTATAAACTTTGAAGCGTCGAGTTTTAATTATCAGTCCTCATTTTCCACCAATTAACGCTCCCGATCATCAGCGGGTAAGAATGTCTTTACCCTACTTTGAACAATTTGGTTGGGAAGCTCATGTTATTGCAGTTCAACCAGATTGTGTTGAAGCTGTTCAAGATGCTTTATTAACAAAAACTGTTCCCTCATATGTACCAGTTACCTATACCAAAGCCATATCAGTTAAACAAACCCGGCGTATCGGTTTAGGTAGTTTGGGATTGCGCTGTTTACCTTATTTAATGAAAACTGGCGATCGCCTACTCAGCCAACAAAAATTTGATTTAATTTATTTTTCCACAACTGTATTTAATACCATGGCACTCGGTGTGAGATGGAACCGCAAATATGGTATTTCTTACATGGTGGATTTTCAAGACCCCTGGCTAAATAATTATTACAAAGAATCTGGTACGCTTCCTCCGGGGGGACACTTTAAGTATGGTTTTGCTCAATTGCAAGCACGATTACTAGAACCAAGAACTTTAAGTAAAGTCAGTCATATAATAAGTGTTTCGCCGAAATATCCAAAAATCTTACAGCAGCGATATCCCTATTTAAATTCACAACAATTTACAGTTTTACCTTTTGGCGCACCAGAAGCAGATTTTGAACTACTTTCATCCTTAAACATTCAACAACAAATCTTTAACCCTAATGATGGTAAATACCATTGGGTTTACGTAGGTAGAGGTGGTGATGATATGGCTTTGGCGTTGCGGGCTTTGTTTCTAGGCATTCAATGTCACCGCAGCCAAAATCCCGAACCTTGGAAATTTATCCAGCTACATTTTGTTGGTACCAGTTATGCTCCTAAAGAATTAGCCATCAAAACTATAGAACCCATCGCTCAAGAGTACGGAATTGCAGATTTAGTTACAGAGTATACAAGTCGTATCCCTTATTTTGAGGCACTAAAGGTTCTTACTGATAGCGATGCAATTTTAATCATTGGCTCTAATGATTCTAGCTACACTGCTTCCAAACTTTACCCCTGTGTTCTCGCACGTAAGCCCATTTTTGCTATCTTCCACCATCAAAGTTCAGTTGTTAATATCCTTAATCATACCCAAGCAGGTAGAGCCGTTACTTTCACCTCCAACAGTCAACCAAAAGATTTATTAACTGAGGTAATTGCTGGACTTAATTGGTTGCTGTCTAAACCAAAGCAATATGAACCAACAACAAATTGGTCGGCATTTGAACCTTATACCGCACGGAAAATGACTCAGCAACAGTGCAATATTTTTGACCAATGTATTGCTAGCACGGGGGTAAATAAATCGGCATGAATCAGTTGTTTCAACCTACCCGGTACTTATTAGACAAGCAATCTCACGATTTAGCACGTCAAGAAAGGCGACAGTTGCTGAATGTGTTTTGGTTTATAGCGGGGGGACTATTTCTATATGAGTTATTTTCCTTTGAAACAAGTTCGTCAACCGCTAACTTTGGCGCAATCTTAATTACTGCTACAGCAATTTTACCCAGTTACCTTTGGTGTTCGGGTAAAGCATTGGGAATGCCAATTTTTCCTTTGTTTGCCTTTACATTTGTTTGGACTTACGGGTTACCTTTGGTGACAAAGCATCCTGAAGTCGCAACTTACTCTGCTCAAAATCATTTACTAGCTAGCGTCACTACTGCTGGATTTCTGGCTCTGGGAACTTTAGTTTGGTTTCAATTGGTCAAAACTGCTCCTCCTTTACCTAATTCCTATCGTGCATTGGGCGCTCAGAAAGGAGATATATATTTCTTATTGGCTTTGGCTGTTGCAGCTTTCTTTAATGTAGTTATTAATGCAGGTTGGTTACCTCCCCTCTGGGGAGGTGTATTTTCAGCGATTCGTGCTGTAAGTATAGCAATTACTGGTTTAGGTAGTTTTGTGCTTGCTTATAAGTTAGGTACTCAAGAGTTATCACAAAGAAAATCTCAACTATTTTTAATTTTGTTGATTTCCTACATGATATCGAATGCAGTTGGCTTACTGCTAGTAACTACAGCTTCTATTTTTTTGGTTGCGACAGTAGGCTTTATTTTTGGACGCAAAAAATTACCTGTCTTAGTCATTGTGATCGCCCTAACATGTCTTACATTTTTGCACTATGGCAAAGCAGAGATGCGAGCAAAATACTGGTATCAAGATGAGGCAGCCATTATTAAACCTTGGGAATATCCTGCTTGGTACGGCGAATGGTTTGGTTACACATTAGATTACTTTTCCCAACAAAATGACCCAAATAATGTTTCTGAATTAGAAGAAAAACATTCTTTTTTAGAGCGCTCCAGTGTAATTCAGATATTACTTTTAGCTCAAGATAGAAGTCCTGAATCAATTCCTTATTTATATGGATATAGTTACAGCTTCCTGCCACAGTTATTAGTTCCTCGTATATTTAATAAAGATAAACTTCGCAGTAATACGGGAACCTATATTTTAAGTTTTTACTATGGATTGCAGACGCTTGAACAATTAGCTGTTACTTCTATTGGTTGGGGGTTGCTACCAGAATCTTATGCTAATTTTGGTTTGATTGGTTGTGGTGGTTTGGGAATTGTGTTAGGGATACTTTACGGATTAGTTACTCGTTGGAGTATTAATACACCCATTCTTTCTGCCCGCTCGCTGTTAGCAGTAGTATTTATGACATTCGCGCTTCAAACTGAATGGACTGCTGGAGTTTATGTTGCAGCGGTAGCTCAATCAAGTATTATGCTCGGCGGCATTGTGGTCTTTTTTATGAATACCTATAGAACACCCAAAAATCCAGCTTATGACAGGTAAAATTTTAGATTTTAGATTTTGGATTATATAGCGAAGTTTCAAGCAAAAATGTTTTTTCATGTAGAAAAAAATATCTGCATCGTTAATCTCGATATCAGAGGGTTCTATGGAATTCATGAGAACAATCTAAAATCGTAAATCCCAGCATCCCTCCATTGACTCACAAATGACAAAATTAGCAATTATTACTTCTCATCCAATTCAATACTACGCTCCTTGGTTCAGATTTCTTAATAATACCGAGAATTTAGCAGTCAAAGTTTTTTATTTATGGAATTTTGGTGTTACAAAGCAGGTTGATGCAGGTTTTAAACAAGCGTTTATATGGGATATTCCTTTGCTTGCTGGATATGATTATGAATTTGTAACAAATATTAGTTCTAATCCCGGAACTCACCATTTTTGGGGTTTGCAAAATCCATCTTTAGTCTCGCGAGTAAGGGAATACAATCCCGACGCAGTGCTATTGATGAATTACAACTATGCTAGTCTTTACCGTTTCTGGTGTAACTGGAATACTCGAAAAGCCCCAATATTGTTCCGAGGAGATTCTCATCGTCTCATACCAGCGACTGGAATCAAGGCTTGGGCGAAAAAAGAGTTTATTACCCAAATTTATCGGCACTTTGCAGCTTGTCTTTATGTTGGTAAAGCCAACTATGAATACTTTAGATATCATGGGGTAAAATCTAAAAATTTATTTTTCTCACCTCATGCCGTAGATAATAATCGTTTTTTTACTCAAGCAGAAACCGCTAAACAACAAGCCATTGCATGGAAACAAGAATTGGGTATTCCACAACACCATGCAGTAATTTTGTTTGCAGGTAAATTTGAAAATAAAAAACGTCCTATAGATTTATTAAAGGCATTTATACAAGCAAATCTTTCTCAGGTTTCTTTACTGTTTGTCGGAACAGGTTCTTTGGAAGATGACTTAAAATCTCAAGCATTGAATAATCGTAATATTTACTTTGCACCGTTTCAAAATCAAAGTTTAATGTCGCGAACTTATGCTGTTGCTGATTTAGTCGTTTTACCGAGCTACGGCACCCATGAAACTTGGGGTTTAGTAATTAATGAAGCGATGTGCTTAGGAAGGGCGGTGATTGTTAGTTCTCATGTCGGTTGCGCCCAAGATTTGGTACATCCTGGTAAAAATGGTTTAATTTTTCCTGCGGGAAATATAACTGCATTGGCTGAAAGTTTAAAGCAAGCATTTTCTGACAGAAAGCGATTGCAAAATTGGGGAAAAGAAAGTCGAAATATTATATTAAATTATAGCTATTCTCAAGCAACCGATGGATTGTTATTTGCGGTAAAACATATTTAAAGCTAATGATATGAAATTTCATTTGTGGTTACCTAATATATTTGGATTCAAAGGTGGTATCCAAGTTTATTCAGCTTTTTTTCTACAAGCAATACAAAATATTTATCCCCAAAGTAAGTATAATATTTTTCTTAAACATGATGTCAAGACTTCAGCAGATATTCCCTATTTAGCTCACACCAATTTTCACTTTGCTGGAGCTTTCCCATTAAAAATTCGCACGCCTATTTTTGCCGCTCAAATGTTGACTCAAGGTCTTCTACAACGCCCTAATTTAGTAATTTCTACGCATTTAAATTTTACAATTATTTCTTACTGGCTAAAACGTTTGACTGGTATTCCTTACTGGACGATTGCTCATGGAATAGAAGCTTGGGATATTAAAAATCCAGCTTTAAACAATGCTTTGCATCATGCAGATTTAATTTTGGCTGTTAGTAATTACACAAGAGAACGACTAATTCAAGGACAACAAATTGATCCAAAGAAAGTTGTTATTTTACCTAATACATTTGACCAAAATCGTTTTCAACCTGCCCCAAAACCTAAATATTTACTAAAGCAATATGGATTAAAACCAGAGCAAGCGGTAATATTAACGGTTGCAAGGCTAGCAGGCTCTGAACGGTTTAAGGGATATGAGCAAGTTATCCAAGCGATTCCCCAAATTCGTCAAACGATTCCCGATATTCGCTACATAATTGTTGGCAAAGGTAAAGATAAAGCCAGAATTGAGCAGTTGATTGCACAACTCGAACTGCAAGATTGTGTAACCTTAGCCGGGTTTGTACCAGATGAGCAACTGTGCGATTATTACAATTTGTGTAATGTATTCGCCATGCCTAGTAAACGGGAAGGGTTTGGCATAGTCTATTTAGAAGCATTAGCTTGTGGTAAACCTGTTTTAGGAGGCAACCAGGATGGGGCAGTTGATGCACTTTGTCGTGGAGAGCTTGGAGCATTAGTTAACCCCGATAATGTCACCGAAATTGCACACACACTGATCCAAATTTTACAAGGTACTTATCCCAATCCTTTAATTTATCAGTCAGAAACTTTGCGACAAAAGGTGATTGATAATTTTGGATTTGAGTGCTTTCAGCAGACTTTTATCTCTTTCTTAGTTGCAAATAGGGAAAAGGATACAAGACTTGAAAGAAGTATAGTGAAAGTTCATTCGTAGTGAAAGGCTTAATCCTTTAACAGAACAAATAAACTTTAGACAGCTATGATGTCAGACACAAACAAATTTATTAATAAAATCCGTGTTTGCCAAGTAGTTGCCAGTATTAATGAGAATGTTGGTGGTCCAGCTTATTCAGTAACTAGTTTAGCTACAGCCTTATCTGTACAGAATATATGTTCGCATTTATTTACTCTTGATTATCAAAAACATGGTCGTCAAGTTTCAACAGTTGGTATAAATTTGCATTGTGAAACTGCAAAAAAAATAGCAATATATTTAAGAGGTTTACAGCCTAGTGCAAGCAATAATCTATTACAGTTAGCATCAACTGAATTAGATTTGATTCATAATCATGGACTATGGATGTTTCCTAATCTTTATGCTCGTAAAGCAGCAGTTATGAATCAACTTCCCTTGATAATTTCTCCAAGAGGAATGCTTGAATCATGGTCATTAAAGAATAGTTGGTACAAAAAATGGCTGGCATGGTTTTTGTATGAACGACAAAATTTAAAGAGCGCTACCGCTTTTCATGCTACCTCACCAGAAGAAGTACAATCTATTCGCAAGCTAGGGTTTAAGCAACCTATTGCCTTGATACCAAATGGAGTTAGTGTTCCTTCAATTGAGGAAAAACCATCTAGAGAAATTTTAATCCAAAGATTTCCCGAACTTGCACATAAGAAATGGCTGCTGTTTTTATCAAGGATTCATCCGAAAAAAGGCATAGATAACTTACTCCATGTTTGGCATTCACTTGCCACAGCATTTTCTGATTGGCATTTGGTTATTGCTGGTCCCAATTTAGTTAGCTATCAGGAAAAGTTAGAACCATTAGTCAAAAAACTTAACTTAACAAATTGCGTTACTTTTACTGGAATGTTATCAGGACAGTATAAAGCTTCAGCTTTAAGTAATGCAGATTTATTTGTCCTGCCAACTCACTCAGAAAACTTCGGTATTGTAATCGCAGAGTCTTTAGCTCACGGTGTACCTGTTATTACAACTAAGGGCGCTCCTTGGAAAGACTTACAAACGTATGAATGTGGTTGGTGGATTGAGAATAATCGACAGGCACTCCATATTGCTCTAAATGAAGCAATAAAAATATCTTCAGAAGAAAGACAAGCAATGGGTTTAAGAGGACGAAACTTAGTAAAAGCTAAATATTCTTGGAATTCTATTGCGAAAAATATGGAAAGTGTTTATCAATGGATTCTTGGTTACGAGAACCGACCTACTTGCGTTCAATTAAACGAATTTATATAGAGCCAAAATTGTGATTATTACAATTGCTACAGGTCCCTGGTTTCCCGTACCTGCTATACAGGGAGGAGCCGTACACCGACTTTGGCAAGGGCTTGCAGAAGAGTTTGCTGCTAAAGATCATCAAGTGACCATTTTCTGTCGTTCCTATCCAAATCAACCGCAAAATGAAGTGATAAATGGAGTTAGGTATATTCGTAGCGGAGGATTTCCCCAAAGTCCTAATATTTGGTTAGATTTGCTCAAAGACCTAATTTATGC
>JBCBPQ010000332.1:0-7274 GCA_039820645.1 Cyanobacteria bacterium J06633_8
AAAATACGAATGATGATTTAATTTTGGGCATTGGGCATTGGGCATTGGTAATTGGGAATTGGGAATTGGGAATTGGTAATTGGGAATTGGTAATGTAGCTTGGTTTATTTGTGCCGACTTACTTAAGCAACCAATTCCCAATTACCAATTACCAATTCCCAATTACCAATTCCCAATTCCCAATTCCCAATTACCAATGCCCAATGCCCAATGCCCAAAATTAAATCATCATTCGTATTTTAGAACCATCTTGAGTTTTATTAACTTCAATGCGAGCGGCGAAGGCTTCTTTTAGGTGGGGCATATGAGTTACTGTGAGGATGCAGGCAAAGTCGGGAGCTATGGCATTGATTGCTGCGATTAATCTGTCGCATCCTTCATTATCTTGAGTACCGAATCCTTCATCAACTATCAGTAATTGTAATGCTGCTCCGGCTCGCTGCGCTAATAATTTGGCTAATGCTAAACGAATTGCAAAATTAATTCTAAAAGCTTCTCCACCAGAATAGGTTTCGTAAGCTCGGGTGCCTCTTGCATCGGCGATTAAAATATCTAAGGTATCTATTAATTTGGCATTTTTCTTTTTGGCTTTACTGGTTTTTCCCGCCCTTTGTGTAACGAATTGTACGTGTAATTGATTGGCGCTCAATCGGGAAAGTAATTGATTTGTCTCGGCTTCAAGCTGCGGTAAGACGTTTTCAATCATCAATGCTTGGATACCATTTTTACCAAATGCCTGGGCTAATTCCTGATAAACCCGCTGCTGCGATCGCACTATTTTGAGTTGCTGCTGCTTTTCGGTATCCTGGATTTGCAAATTTTCTAAATATTGAGATTGTTGCTGTAAACGTCCTAAATGACCAAGTTTATCATCGAGTTGACGACGACGGTTAGCTAGTGTCTGTTCTAAATCTTGAATTTGAGTAGTGGGGTTTGTAGTTTGTTCTAACTGAGCAATAATACCGTTAATATTTGTGGCTAACTGTTGTTTTTCGCTCAACCTAGCTTTTAAAGCTTCCTCTACATGTTGCGATCGCTTTTGAATTTCGGGATATTGGGAAAGGGCTGAAACCAACTGCTGATGCTGCAAATGCCAAGATTGGGCTTGTCTTACATCTATGCGAATTTGGTTATGACGTTCGTTATCGTAACCCATGTTAACGATTTGATTTTCCAAATCTTTAATTTCTCTAGCAATTTTGGAATCAACTTGCTCTACTTGGATTTGATGTTCTAATTGATTAATCGTTGCTTGAATTTCGGGTTTTCTTGCTGCTAACTGCGCTTGTCGCTTGCGTGCATCTTTAATTTGCCCTTGTTTAATTTCTGCCCATCGCCATTTTTCAACTTCGCTACGAGCTAAAGCATGATTCTGTTCGTTGTAATCAAGCTGTTGTAAATAGTCTTCTAACTCCTGCAATTCTTTCTGCTTTTGAGGCGCATAATCACCTAGATGCAATGTTCTTTCTAACTTCTCCTTCTCCTCAGTAATTTGCTGAATTTGCACATCTACTTCACTAGTGGCTTGCAGTTGTGCGGCTAATTCTCCTTTTTGCTCGCGTAAAGCTTCATAAGGAGACAATTTACTGTTAACACTGCGATATTCCTGCCTAAAAAGCTGAATTTCTCGCTCTGAGACTGCTAGCTGTTCGCGAAATACCCATAATTGCCCCTGAGTATCGTTATATTCAACCTCAGTTTTATCTACTACCCGATTCCAGTGATGCTCATCTAAAGGACGCTCGCATAAAGGACAAAGAGCATCGGGGTTTTGCAACATTTGCAATTTTTGCTCTAACTCCCCTAATAGCCGTTCGTATTCGCGCTGCTGAGCGTGCAAGCGCTCCATAAAACTCCGTTTTTCCAGTCCTTTTTCCTGTAGTCTTTGCAAATAAACCTTATCTTTATCTAACTGTTCAATCTTCGTTTCTACTTCCATAACCGCTTGCTGGATTTGCGGTTGTCTGCGAGATTGGTTTTGCAATTGTCTATGTGTAGTCTCTAGCTGTTCAACTCGCGCTACTATCCCTGCTTGAGTGCGATGTAGTTCGGTTTGCAATGAAGAGCGCTGCTGCAACAAAGGAGAAACCTGCATTTGCAAATTATCTAAATGACTTAAATGCTTGCGGGCTGCTTTCAATTTTTCTAGGGCTGTTTCCACGTCACCAGTATGCTTGAGAGTCCGCTGAATATCTTTCTCCTGTTGCTGTAGCGCTTCTAATTGTGCTTGAGATTGCTGTAACTGCCGCTCAATTCCTTGCATATGCTTGCTCAAATGCTGCTGTTTTTGCTGGCGTAATTGAGCAGCGCGGGTATATTGTGCAAACAAAGCCCCCATTGATTCTTCTTCAGATTGCAGAGTTTGATAATGGGCATATCCAGCTTTAATTTCTGTTTCTCGATTTAATAATCCTTGTAAAGAACTCAGTTGAGCTTTCAAACTAGATTGCTCGCTTTCCAGACGCTTGCTATCTTGAGTAAGATTATTATATTGCTGGCGAACGAAATGTAATTGTTCTTCCCAACCTTGTCGCTGATGTTGGATAACCTGCAAATTTTGTAACTGGATATTATCAAAACCCTGTAACTTTTGTAGTTCCTTGAGTTCGGTTTCTAGCTCGGTTCTTTGTTGAGCAATAGTTTCTTGCTGTTCCAGTTGAGTTTTATTCGACGCTAAAGTACGCTCTAACTCTTCTCCTCGCGCTTTTAAATTACGGTATAACTCTTTGGCTTTGTCTTCAAGCTCATCGTATTGATTTAACTTTAATAATTCAGCTAAAATCTCTTTACGCTCACTTGGACGTTTGAGCATGAACTCATCAGCTCGCCCCTGACGTAAATAAGCAGAATTTATAAAAGTATCGTAATCGAGCTTAATATGACTAAGGATTACTTCTTGAGTTGCCCTTAAACCTTTGCTTGTCAGGGACTTAAATCCCTCTTGCGTTTGAATTTGAAACTCTAAAGCACTACTAGAACCCCGGCGGCGAGTCCGAATTACTCTGTAAATTTCTCCGTTTGCTTCAAAAGTAAAATCGACTCGGACATCTTTGGCTCCAGTGTGGATAATATCGTCCTCTGAAGCCGCTCTGCTTTCACCCCAAACTACCCAGGTGATAGCCTCTAAAAGCGAAGACTTGCCAGCTCCATTAGAACCACAAATACACGCCGTATGCAATCCGCTAAAATCTAAACTTGCATCTTGATAACTAAGAAAGTTTTTTAATGTTACTTGTACCGGAATCATAAGAAACATACGGAAAGCGGGAAACTCAGAGTCTTCAGCCCTGAGAGGGAAGCGACACGAGTGGTTTTAACCACCGTGGGCTTCCGTCGTTGATGGATGGTTAGTCCGCACAATGGTAAAGTTAGCTTCGACAATGTTTAGGGTCGGCACGTCTGGGAAACACCGGCTTAACTCAGTTACACCTGTTTAATCCCCCAGTTACAGAGCAAGGAACTAGCTACGCATTCCTTGGTGTGAACTTTAACACTTACCATAAACGTAGGAATTTAATACGCACCGTCTGGTCAGCTAAGAGTTTCAGAACTATGCCTGAAGCTCAGTCTCTTTAGACCTGAGTTGCTGACTTAGGCTACAGGAGAGCTATTACTTTTAACTAATAGCAGTACATATGCTGTTACTGTAGTCTAACGATGTAGAAATATTCTTTCTAGTTTTTAATCCCGCATTTTTACAAAACTTAACATTTTGGCTCGTTTTTGTTTCCTAATAAGCAAAAAATTTTTTCTTTGTCAACAAAAAAGAATATTTAGAACAGGGAGATAAGAACTTAGGAGTTATGAGTTAGGAGTTAGGAGTTAGGAAGCCCGGAGGCGCGTACCACCAGAGGCGGGGAGTTAATAAACAATTTCCGTGGAATCAGCGTAATCCATTTAATCAGTGTTCGGAGTTAGGAATTAGGAATAATAAATTATAGCTATAGTTTTAATCTTGAAATCTTGGTCTTTAATCAATTTGACTCTAAGCGTTACCTACAGGTTTTAAATCTAAAATCTCAACACAAACCTATCCACGACTAAAATCTCAAATTTCTAATTTTTCTAACTCCCAACTCCTAACTCCTAACTTCCAAATCCATTCAATCTTGTTTCGGGAATTGTATTTGATTACCTTGGGGGGTAGCCACTATTTTTCCACCTAAAGCTTCAATTTCACGAATTGCTCTTTGAGAGGTTTTTTTATCGGTGCCGTGACTTAACACCATACCCCAAGCAGAAATTTGAGCATATTTACTATCAGGATTTTTTTGCAGAAATTCTGCGGCTTTTCTCGAAATTGATTGTGCCAACCTGCTTTCTTCGTTTGAATGTTTGGAAGCCCATTCGGATGCATTACTAAAAGATTTTCTTGCTGCTTGAGAATCCCCCAAAAACAGTAACTCATCAATTGCTTTATAGCGCCATATATAGTATGAATTTTTGGGAACCCAAGGGTTAAGAGACTTTAATCCTTGATTGGTAATATTTACAGACTTTTCTGGCATCCCAGCATACAGAGAAGTACTGGCAGAAAGTGTCAAATAGGCATTTACAAATCGAGGATCGCGCTTTAAAATTACCTCGAAGTATTGCGGACTTAATCCATAACCCGTTTTACTACGAATTTCATCATCTCCAAAATATTGTAAAAAATTAAGATATATCCAATTTGCAATTAAGTTATCATAGCCAAATGTAGGAATTTTTTTGAGAAGTTTTAGACGGACTTGTTCCGCGTTGATTTCTCTTTCTAAGGCTTCTACGGAAGTAGTTGGTTTGTCAGAGAGCAATTTTTGCATTCGCGGAAATTGTAACAAAGTAACTGCAAGTAAGCATAAACAGGCTACACTTGACGAGGTAATGACTTGACGAGATAGAGCGAACATTGTGAGGAAGGACTAAAAAGGTATCGTATTACTACCTCATAGTTCCCTCATACTTGATAAAAGTAACAGATTTGATTCAGGAAGCTTATTGAAGTTTGGTGTTTGTCTGACCGAACTTAAAACATCATAGAGCGGTTTGGATTGTTGCTTTGCAGCTTAAGAGGGGATTTTATAGTATCTTACATTCTTGTTGGTTTTGAACTAACATCCCCCATTTTTTTGACTCAAGTCGAGTCATTAGTCTTTAAAAAGCTATTATGACTACTTTAGTCATATATAGTTTTGTAGAAAATAGACAAACGCATTAGTGGTACTTACCGGATTTGCTTCTTTCCCGGATAACTTAAACGGTGAATAGAAGCATCAAATTATGTGCCTATAAAAGCGCGGAGTCTATTGACCTTGACAGCACATTCCTCGGTTTGAATCACTATATTTGGACAAGATTTGAAAATTAGTAATCATGGCAAGCAAGACAATTGACGTTAGAGAATACACCGTTCGAGCGCACAAGCGCGAAATTCATACAAGGGTATTCTCGTTTGTGTGTAAAGAGTGCAACAAGCCTACAGAACGAGAAACTTATGGACCTCGACCGCTTTATTGCGAAAAATGTCGTCCACCTCAACCGTCTTATCGCAAATCAAACTCTAGGTCTACTACTAGTAAAGCCAAGCCTAGAGCAATGAAATATAAAGGAGAGGCTGAAGTTAGTTGAATCAGAACGCTATGAAACCAGAGTCGCAGCAAAGCTTTGAAACACCACCCGAAGGTTTACTCGAACCCCTATTAGGTTTGAGAGAATATTATGCTCGCTTAGTACAAGAGTACGAGGTAAAGGTCACTACTGCTAGAATTCAACTTGCTCATGTTGAAGCGCTGTTATCTAATTCTTCCGCTTTAATAAACGGTAAAAGCTTCCCTGGTCTTGAGATACTCGATGTTACAGCAATTACGCAAACATCCCCCTATCTGTCTAAAGAAGCCTTTGAATCTCAGCTTAAAGCCAGTAGCACTCAAGAAACCGATTCGGGACAAGAAAGGAAAGATACTGAGTCAGAACCTGATGTTGGGGAAGAAAAGGGCGCAACAACTTCAGATGATGATAAGCAGCAAGAAAATGAAGAAGATGAAACTACTCAAGCTTCTACACTTGAAAAAGCTTCATCGTCTAAGGGAAAATATAATGCCAAAAATAGCTCCGAAATTCAGATGTTGCCCGAATTTCGCCATATTTCTCGCATAGAAGCGATAAAACAGCTTTTAGAAGAAAATAAAGCTAAAGTGTGTCACATCGATTTCGTCGTGCGATCGCTCTATGGAGATTTGGAATCAACTGCATTCAAAGTGGTTAAAGGTAGAGTCCATTCTTCTCTCACCCACGGCAAAGAACAAATGTACTGGGAGTCTGTACCTGACGAGCCTGGTTGTTATACCTTGGATTTAACTTTGGTAGTACCACCTGGTAGCAAATCTAAATCGAAAAAATCTCGACCTAAAGCCCGGAAGCAGTTTGTTCCCCAGAGGACAAAAAAAATACCAATGCTTCCTCAGTATGAAGGTCAGTTTCTAATTGATGCTATTTCTTCATTTTTGGAAGATAATTCCGGCAAAATATATTCTGTAAGTGAAATAATCGAACAGATTTATGGAGCGCTTGACGACGAAGAGATTAGAGACATGAAGATTCGCAGCATGGTACTGGGGGAACTGTCCCGAGGTTATCGTATCGGCAGATTTGCTCGAGTCCCAAATAAATTGGGTTATTACACGTGGGATTTAGATACGGTAGATGCTGCTTAAGTATCTTGACCCATAGCTGAGTGTGATATGCTTAAATCAACAATGCTCGTCCTATTGATAGTGACGAGCATTTGTTGAATAGGGAATTGGGCATGGTTTATGTTTTAAGTAATTAAAAAACCAGAGATGCCTAAAAGGAATTAAGAGCGAGAGTTATGAATTGTAAATAAATAGGATTTAGGGGCTATCTAATGTTTAATATCTATAATCGTATGTCTGCATAATCGATATTTTGATATATGATCTTTTTCCAATCCCCGTACCCTAATTATCATACCCGATTAACTTATAGCATTCCCGAGCAATCTGCCAATCTTCTTGGGTATGTATAACTAATACCTTTACTGCTGAGTCAGATGTAGAAATATCTTCGTCTAGAGGTTTATTAATGTTTTTATTGGTATCAATTTGTATTCCTAAAAATTCAAAAGCTTCGCAAGTGGCTTGGCGAATTTCGGGGCTGTTTTCACCAACTCCAGCAGTAAATATCAAAGCATCTAACCCACCTAAACTTCCCAGCATCGATCCAATGCTTGAGCGCAAGCGATGCACGTAGATATCGAAAGCGAGTTGAGCGCGATA
>JBCBPQ010000333.1:0-7244 GCA_039820645.1 Cyanobacteria bacterium J06633_8
AAAGAACAATAGAGAAAGGAAAAAGTCCATAATAAAAATACTAACCCAACTGCTGACAACAGCTTTAGTTGAGGATTGCCCAACTTCCTTTGCACCACCACAAGTAGATAAACCGTAGCTACAACCAATAAAAGCAACTAAAACGCCAAAAACAAAACCTTTGAACAAGATAATAAACAAATCTGATGTTTCGAGAAACTCTCTCACCGATTCTAGAAATATTTCTGGAACTACCTGATAAAATTCTCCTGCGGCAAATATTCCACCAATAATTCCGGTAACTAAAGAAAAAATAGTTAATATTGGTAATAGCAAGCAGCAAGCAACAACTCTAGGAAGAACTAAATAATCAATCGGATTAGTTCTCAACATATAAAGCGCATCAACTTGTTCGGTGACAATCATCGCACCAATTTCCGCAGCAAAAGCAGAACCAACTTGTCCAGCAATTATACTAGCGGTTAAAATTGGCGCTAATTCTCGGCAGAAAGCCAGAGCAAAAGCACCACCAACAGCATTAACAGCACCAAACTGGACTAATTCTCTTGCAGTTTGAATCGTAAAAATCATACCTGCAAAAAAACTTACCAATAGCACGGGAGAAATCGAACCGGGTCCAACTTTTACCATATGTTCTAAAATATTACGGTAACAAGTCTTTCCCTGCAACAAACGCAACCATATTTGACCAAATAGCAGTAGAGCGGAAATCAAACGCACAACTTATCTTTCCTGCTTGCTTTTGGTTGCAATTTTAACGTTATTAACTATTTAGATGCCAATAATATTGTCAGAATGGGGAATGGGGGATTGGGCATTGGGCATTGGGGATGGGGGATTGGGGATTGGTAATTGGTAATTGGTAATTGGTAATTGATAATTGGTAATTGATAATTGGTAATTGGTTAATCATCCGTATCAATCTCAATCAGCTTTTGACGTGAAGAAGCACCAGATTTAATCCGAATATAGGATTTGGGTACGTTGAATTTTTTTGACAATACTTTGATTAATTCTTCATTAGCCTTACCATCTACAGGAGGGGATTTTAAACGTATAGTAAGGCTACCGTCATCTTCTTCGATAATTTCTTGTTTTTTGGAATTGGGTTTTACTTTTACTCTTTGTTGCATAAATTAAAAATTAAAATTGGGCATTGGGGATTGGGCATTGGGAGAAAGAGTTTTTTATATTTTCCTTTGGATAAATCCTAATATTAAAATTAAAAGTGCGCTATTTTCGATAACGCACCTTAGAGGTTGTTTGAAAAGTATCGTTTTTAACCGGCATTATCGGTTCATCCCCCCTTCCCCCCTTATAAAAGGGGGATTTAGGGGGATCTAAAAATTTGTGGTTGTATTTATGACTTCCCAAACATCCTCTTACAAATTGTTAACTGCTAACTGCTAATTGCTATAGCGCGTCCCAGTCTATTGAAGTACACACAAAACCTCACCCCCAGCCCCTCTCCAAGATATCGGAGAGGGGAGATAAAGCGCAGCTTTATCGGGGTGAGGTTATCGCTAATTAAAGATAAATTTCTCGTATTTCTTGTAAGGTATTCTTGGTTTTAATTCCAGTAAGAATCGCCTCCAATACATCCACATCTTGTATTTGAGAAATTTCTGGTAAAAGTTCTAGACTTTCAGCACCGAATTTCACTTCTAAACTTATTTCAATACCTTTAAGTATTCCTTGCTTAATTCCCCTTCGCTCAACACTAGTTACATAAGGCATTTTTTTGTTCTCCTCATATTCAGTTACTTCATTCCAAAAGCCGGTTTCCAATTCTTCAGGTAATCTCAGCACCCAATCTATAAATCGAAATAGGTTGATGATATCTTCTCTTTCATAACCTTTTTCGTAAAGTTGTTTGGTTAAATACAGTTTCCATCGTTTGCGTACTTGATTATCTTGGCGGGTTTCCTTAGCCTTCAAATGCGCCATTACTACTGTAGCAAAGGGATTTGAGCTTGCTTCTAATTGATTCCATTGTTCGGCGTAATCAAGTAGCTTGACAATAGGAAACTTGAAATTAACCTCACAACCCCATAATTCATCGTTAAATTCGTTTGGTCGCCATGTTGCACGCTCGTCAGCTAAAATAGCAAAACTGGCTATAGATTGATTGTAACGATCAAACAAGCGGTAGTGGTAGATATACATCCGTTTGGCAAAGTCTTTTTCTTCATTACTTTGCACCTCCAGATGAATTAATACCCATTGTTCCTTACCATCTTTTCGCCAAACTTGAACCAGTTTATCTACAAATCTTTGTCCAAATTCAGCATCTCGAACAACTTGCTGTAATTCTTTATCAAGGAAATTATATCCTCGTTCCCAATCTATTTCTGCTGCTGCAATAGGAAAGAAAAATTCTATGCATTCGCGAAAGTAGATTTCGATTGCTTCTTTCCAAGGGGTGTCGTATTCGTCAACTGGCATTCGGCAGGTGCGTTGGTAGATGTATGTTTGATTATGACAGAGTTTTGGGGTTTGGGGAGGAGTGCGATCGCGGTTGTAGAGTTGGGGATTTTATAGGTGTTGGGTTTTGGTTTGAGGAGAGGGAAAGGATTTTTGGGGTGTCCTAGTTTGCGGTAGTGAGTTTTTAAAGAAAAGAAATTAATATCTGTCAAGATTCTAAAAAAGATATTTGTGGATTCTTATATGTATACACAAAAACAATGGCTAATAATTGTTCGGAATATATTACGAAGACTAGGATATGACACAACTTATTTAGGAATTGACGCTGAAATAAATCAACTTCCTACAAAAGATGCTGAGATATATTATAAAAATACACTTCAAGAAATTCTTCATGACGGTAACTTTAGAAGACATGGAGGTATTGACAAATACAATAAATAATGATTATCAAACCTTACCTATTAAAATATCAATATAATCACAGATTAACTGTCTTGACTTCTCTTTTGGAATACAGTCAGATACAATTTTCTCATTTAATATAAATTTTTTAGTATCTTCAAGAACTATTATTTTATCTGAGTAATTCAAAGCATCATTTTTTATCTGCTCTGTTGAAAATTGAGTTGTTTTATATCTAAGACTACAGATTAACCATCCTTTTAAATAAATATAGAGATGCATACATTTATCTTCAAAATCTGCGTCAGAAATACCGGGAAAATTATTATCAATGACATCATGTACAATAGCTTTCAATATTTTCTTTTCTTGATTTTCTTTCTTATCGAAATATGAGTCTAGTAAACCATTAACTGCTTCTCTAGATAATTCAAAATTATTCGCTTCTTCTTGCAACTCGATTTCTTTTTCTTTTTCACTATTACCTTTTTTAAATATATCTGATTCAACAATCATATCTCTAAGACTTACTTCTTCATAAACTAGAGCTAGAAAATCTCTATTAAATTGCTTATTATAATCTTCATGATTATATTTTTCTTCTAAATCTTTCTTTATTTTAACTATTTCATCTTCATGTTTCCCTTTTAATCTGTCAAATTGTACTTTTTGAAATGCGATAATACCAACACTTGGAACAAATGCAATAAGAGTAGCAATATTTTTGATTAAATCATTATCTGCATCTTTTACTGAATTATTTCCAGGTGAAGAGCTTACTGAATTATTTCCAGGTGAAGAGCTTACTGAATTATTTCCAGGTGAAGAGCTTACTGAATTATTTCCAGGTGAAGAGCTATTATTGAAAGATATAAAATTAACAATAGAAGACTGTTTATTTGAGAAAGATGGTGTTTGTCCACTTGCTGTAGAATTATCAATTAGAGAGCATATATTTATACATACAGCAATGTAAAAACAATATGAGATAAATGAGAACTTATTTAGTTTATTCATAAGAGCAAATATGATTTTCTATATTTCGGTATGATAACGGATAAAAGCTACTCCCTTATTGAGGGAGAGCTTTAAAAAATATTTTCTAAAACTTAACCCCCACAAACTTCTCCAAAACTTCCGCTTGCTCTTGCTTAATCTTCCTCACCATCGAAGCGGCAGTATTCTTATTAACTCCAATCTCTTTAGCCAATTGACGCACGCTGATACCTCCTGAAGAATCCATAACAAGACGAATGGCTAAAAACCATTTATCCAAACTCACATGTGTTTTGTGGAACAGTGTACCAACTGTGACGCTAAATGATATGTAGCATGAATTACAATGATATCTTTTTTCATTTTTGTAAGCCGTGGCGTTAGTTGAATCGCAGTAAGGGCACTTTGGCTTTCCATTCCAGCGAATTTGTTCGAGAATGGCTAAGTATTTATCGTTATTTAATGTCATCATTATGCTCATAACTCTGGGCATAACAATGTCAAAAAAGATTTTTTGTATTTGTATTTACACGGACTTGCAAAATACAAAAGCGCTAGGGTAAATAACCTCAGCGCTTTCTATTTATAGAATTAAAATGTAGTTTCAATTACTTTCCTCACATCTTGCACCACTGCGAGAAACCCGGTTTCTTTACAATTTCACAACGAGATATTCATGCTTTCACAAATAGAAACCGGGTTTCTTTGAGCGAAATTGAGCAAGATGCAAGATATGTGTTTCTATTTATCTCAATCCCTTTTCTTTCAAAATCTCATCTACCCAATTTTTATCTTCTTCACTTAAAGCGGGGACAGCTTCTTGATTATAATCAACTACCAAGTCATAACCAGAAACATCATAAATTTCATTTAATAACTCTTGTAAATTAATAACTGGTTCCCTATCATCACTACGTAAAGGTAAAGAGAAAGAAGGAATTACATTTTGTAAGTTAAAAGCATATAAATCGGCTATTGGACGGGTATCGCCACGATAAACTAAAATCCGATAGTGACTATGATTTTTATTATCAACTATCGGCATTGGTTGACCTTTTCGTAATAAGTCAATTTCTACTAAATTGGTACGAGTTTCTAAAATAGTTTCTCGTTTCTTCAAATATTTTTGTCTTCCTTTTCCAGAACGTTTATTACTGGGTGAAAGAATTTCTATTGTAGTTATTAATGCTTCTGTACCTACTTCTCGAACTTCTAAATAACCTTCTTTAATTGTTAAAGGAACGGGAATTCTAACTTTTACAGGTTCTAAAGTTGGTTCGGCAACTGCTACATTAGTTACTGTAGAATCATTCGCAGTTTGCCGACTTCTTATAGTGACATCAGGAATTCCTACCTGTAATGAATCTTCATCTGAAGTTTCATATGTTCTGACTTCAACTGCAACCCGGTATTTAGGACGTAATTGAGGAGATAAGAATCTGGCAATTTCTATAATTAACCAGTGATGTAATCCTGGAAATAGTTCGGGATGTTCTAAATATGGATTCATTCCGGGAAATGGATGTGACATTTTTCACCTCTTTTAAAATCTTTTTTCTCTGCGCTCTGGATTCTGCGGTTTTTTTTTAACTAACTTTTATAAGAATAGTAGATAAAAATAAATATTTTTTGATAGAGGGTTGGTTGTGTTTCCACAATTTTGATGAAAGGTTGGTTGTGTTTCCACAATGCTGATGAGACGTAGCAGTGCTACGTCTCTACATTATTGATTGGTTTTATTTCATATCGTAACCAAACAAGTTAACGTCAACTTCTCCTAATTTCAAATCATCTAAACCGTATTCTGCCCATCTTCTTTCAACCATTGCTGCTACTTCGTCATCGGATTCTAAGGGGGCACCCCATTCGTGTTCGGTTTCTGGCGGCATTTTAGTGGTAGCGTCAATTCCCATTCTTCCACCCAATCCTAATTTTTCGCTGGCAAAGTCTAAGGTGTCAAAGGGGGTATTGGGTAGAATAAATACGTCTCTGGTGGGATCTACTTTGGAACTTATTGCCCATACTACTTGACGGGGGTCGCGAATATTTATATCTTTATCTACGACTATGACAAATTTTGTGTAGGTAAATTGCGGCAAGGCACTCCAAAATGCTAAAGCTGCCCTTCGTGCTTGTCCGGGATATGCTTTATCTATAGATATTATCGCTGCTTTGTAACTCAAGGCTTCCATTGGTAGGAAGAAATCGACGATTTCGGAAACCTGCTGTCGAAGTATGGGTGTATAAATACGATTGAGAGCGATCGCCATCATGGCTTCTTCTTTGGGTGGACGACCGCTAAATGTGGTTAAATACACCGGTTCTTTGCGGTGTGTCATGCATTGAAACCTTACTAAAGGTGAATCTTCAACACCGCCGTAATAGCCCATATGGTCGCCGAATGGTCCATCTGGCAGTACTTCTCCAGGGGTAATTGTTCCTTCTAAAACAAATTCGGAATCTGCGGGTACTTCTAAATCTACTGTTTTACACTTAGCTAACTGCACACCAGAACCACCGTATAAACCAGCAAATAACCATTCGGATAAATCAACGGGAATTGGTGTGGCTGCTGCCATGATAATTAAGGGGTCAACACCTAAAGCAATTGCTACTTCGAGTTTCTTGCCATTCTCTGCAGCTTTGCGTAAATGCCTTGCTCCACCGCGCACTGAGAGCCAATGCACCGTCATGGTATTGTTAGATTGTAGTTGTAAACGATACACACCGACATTGGGAGTGCCGGTTTCGCAATCTTTAGTAATTACCAAACCTAAAGTAATAATTTTGCCTGCGTCACCGGGATAAGGGCGAATCAAAGGTAATTTATTTAAATCTAAATCATCACCTTGTACGACAACTTGCTGACAAGCGGGGAAAAAATCTCTTCCCGGTTTGGCTTTGACAACATCAAATAAAACCTTACCAAAATCAACTGCTTGAGAAATCTTTTTTGGTGGCTTTGGTTGCTGTAACATCGCTAACTTTTTCCCCAAAGTTTCCAACTCTTGAGGATGTTCCATATTCATAGCCCAGCAAATCCTTTCCACGGTGCCCATCAAGTTCACCGCTACGGGAAAATCAGCACCTTTAACATTTTCAAAAATCAAACCAGGGCCACCTTTTTGTAGCATCCGGTTAGAAATCTCCGCAATTTCCAACTCAGGGTCAACTTTAGCGGTAATTCGCTTTAATTGTCCCCTTTCTTCCAAAATTTTGATAAATCCCCGTAAATCTCTCGCCATTGTATATATAAATCGTAAAGTTATTTGAAGCGTTATTTATATTATCAGGCAAAAGTGGGGGATTGGTTCGTAGTTGCGCTTCAGCGCCAAAAATCTCCAATAAAAATGAGTTAGTAGTTGCGCTTCAGCGCCAAAAATCTCCAATAAAAATGAGTTAGTAGTTGCGCTTCA
>JBCBPQ010000334.1:0-7166 GCA_039820645.1 Cyanobacteria bacterium J06633_8
AACTAAAGCACCTTGCTGTCTGAGCAAACGAAATATTTTATATCCGGTGCGTCCTAAACTACAGACAATGATTCTGGGTTTCATATAAAAGCAGCAAGATTGATACGAAAAGCTGCATTCCTTAAAAGCGTTTATCCACATTCTTGATCGCACACACCCATAATAACTGTAGCCGAACGAACGATATTATAAAAAGGAAATTGGGAATTGGGCATTAGGTATTGGGGATGGTATCAAAAGTGAGGAGTTATAAATAGTCGAAGCGTCTCGCTCCCTACTCAAAATATTTCTACCTCTTCTGTGCGATACCCAATGCCCCATGCCCCGTGCCCAATGCCCAATTACCCATTACCCATTAACTAATTAGAACGATAAGCGGGAAAGAAATTTGACTGAAACAATTTCTCAACTCTAGTATTCAAAGATTCTGCTCGAATATGAGTTAGGTAACTATATTTATCCCAATCTGGAATCAATCGCAATGCAAACCAATCGTGTCTTTGCTTGGAAAAACCGGCTTTGAAGTGATATAAACTGTCTTTTGTACCTCCAACCCCACTTCCTATATGCATCAATTCGTTACCGCGTTGCTTTGCCCAATATCGGACATAGTCTATTAAATAATTAAATGGAGACTGCTGTAAAAACTTGTTTTTGGTTCCACCCAAATGGGCTTGAACTATTCCACCACATTCAAAAAGAATGCAGGCTGCGGCAATTTCTGATTCTAATTCTACTAAGCACAAATGGATATTTTCATGTAAATTTTGTAAATCGGAAAAATATTCTTGGCTAAAGTAATAACATTGCTTCGCTGCAACCCGATCCATTGTTTCCTCGTAAATTACCTGAAAATTATCGAGATACTCGACTAAATTCACCATCCTCGCAGTAAATCCCAGCCGCTTACATTTATTGATTGTACTTTGATGACCTTTTCTAGTATTTGCCCAAATTTGTGACTCTGAAAGCTTTAAATCAACTGAAATGGTTTCGCCAATTTTATTAACAGTGTCTTTTGAAAATATAAAACTAAATTTATTGTTCAATATCGGATGTAGTCGGAAAAATGCCGAACATACTTCCTTACTTTTAAAATAGTAATTTAATTCTTTGAGAGCAAAATCGGTAAAAATATCAGAATTAGCAGCGGCTCGACTCAATAATACACCAGAATAACCATATGGTGATATTACATCTTTATATTCTTGTGCTTTTGAGCCCAGGATGTCATTACACGAACGAATTAAAAAAGGTAAGAAAAATATTTTTTCACCGTCAATTATGATAAAAGCTTGCGAATCTGCTTTAGTCCTTTTTGCTTCCAAACGAGCATATTCTGGTAAATGGTAAACATCATATCGAAGTTTACCTAGAGTTTGTAGCCATAAGGGATTTTGGTTATCAATTACTTGAATATTCATGGGTTAGCAGTTTCGGTTTCTGCTTTTTTCTCCACCATTTATATAACCTATGGTTATTAATAATGCTTCTCTTGATAAACTTAAAAATTGCCGTACAGCTAACTAAGGGATGATTGAAAAAACTTCGGGTTAACTTGTTTATGTATTGTTGTTGCTCCAGAACATTTCCTTCTTCCCTGTATATAGATAAACAAGTGAAATAACGGTAAATCTCTTCGGAGAGGATGATGCGATTGTATTCAAAGTCTAAGTATTCATTCAGAAGTTCATAGCATTTTATCGCTTCTTTTAGCTGCTGTATTTTTTTCATACTGCTAAATAAACCGTTGCTATGAACTCGATAAACTCCTAGAGATTTATTAATATAGCCAATTTTTCCATGTCTGGCATTCAATACGTGCAGTACCCAATCTCCACAAACGGTATCGCAGTACCATTCTGGAAATTCATCAAATAAACCTCTTCTATACAGCGTCGAACAGGTTGGTATAAAGTTACTTTTTAAAATGTTTTCTAAGTTGGAGAATTTTTGCGGTTCAAAATCGTTATAACTCCGATAATTATCGGCTTTATCCTCGAAAATTGTTGTAACATCATGACAACATATTGCACATTCAGGATGATTATCTAAAAAATCCACCTGCTGCTGTAGTTTGGTTGGATTTGTCCAATAGTCATCACCATCTAATAAAGCAATATATTCACCAACGCTTGCTTTAAGTGTTTTTACAAAAATCTTTTGCCCGTAGAAGCCCAAATTTTCTTCGGGTAATATCAAGCGGATTTTATCTGGATACTGTTTTTGATAGTCAATAACAATCTCCCGCGTTCTATCGCTAGAAAAATCTTCACCTATGATGATTTCATAACTAAAATCAACTTCTTGCAACAGTACACTTTCTATAGCTTGTGCAATAAATTTTTCATGGTTGAAAGTGACAAGAGATACGCTCACTTTGATGCCATCTTTCTTCAGTTGCGAATCATTAGCAAGCGCAAGCATTTCGGTAGAGTATTTCATTATCTATATTTTCCCCTGTACTAACAAGCCTTAATATCTGACAAATATTACTTATTTCTTGAGTTCCGATTGCAGTACCCGTAGGTAATGCTAGTACTCTGGCTGCTAAATGCCTGGTATTAGTTAACATCAAACCCATATCAGCAATACGAGAACGATAAGGTTCCATTTGATGACAACCAGGATAAAAGTAGCGTCTTGCTAGAATGTTTTCTGCCCACAAAATCTCGTAAATTTTGTCACGACTAATTCCAGTTATTGATTCATCAATTTCAATAATTACGTATTGATAATTACATTGTTCTGCATCGTTATAATTGATTAAATTTATGCCCCCAATCTTCGATAATTCTTGTTGATATTGTTGGTAATTTCTACGATTTATATTAATAAAATCATTTATACTTTCAAGTGATGTCAACCCCATAGCGGCAGATACTTCATTCATTTTGCCGTTAATTCCTATGAAATCAACACAATCATAATTGCTAAAACCGAAGTTCTTCATTAAGCGAATTTTATTAGCTAACTCGCTATCGTTTGTAACAATTGCACCTCCTTCAAAACTGTTACAAAATTTGGTTGCATTAAAACTAAATACTTCTACATTGCCAAAATTACCTATCATTTTACCTTGATGAGAACAACCAAAAGCATGAGCAGCATCAAATATAAGTTTTAAGTTGTAACGTTTAGCAATTTCTGCAAGTGCTTCTACATCACATCCCCTTCCCCACAAATGTACTCCGATGATTGCGGTAGTTTTATCTGTTATTAATGATTCTATTTTTTTTGGATCTATGTTATGAGTTTTAGGGTCAATATCGCAAAAAACTGGTTCAATTCCTTGCCATTGTAAAGCATGAGCAGTAGCAACAAAAGTAAATGAAGGAACGATTACTTCACCTTTAAGTTCGCAGGCTTTGATTGCTATTTCTAATCCTATAGTCGCATTACAAGTAGCAATACAGTGCTTCACTCCTACTAATGAAGCTATCTGCTGCTCGAATTCTTGTACGAATTGTCCGTTATTTGACAACCACTTACTATCAAGAATATCGTTGATACGTTGCAATAAAATTTTCCTAGAACCAATGTTAGGACGACCTACATGCAACTTTTCTTTGAAGGTTGGTGAACCACCTAAAATAGCAAGTTCGCTAATCGTTTTTTTCATATTATTTTTATTGCCTTTTAGATTGGCCAAAATTTACATATTTCCTTGAGGCGTTTACAGGGATATAAATATTTTGATAAATTCCCGTTGGCGCGTTTCAGAACATCTGTATGAGTTGGCAATCAAAAATAAGGCTTTTAAAGATAAGTTAAATCGGTAACTATAGCTTTATACGCATTAAAAATATAATTTTCCCTATGAAACCTCTTTTTTATATTTGTGCCAAATATACTGATCAACATGTGGTTAAAATGATTCTAAAACAAACGAAAATAAAACAAAAAATCAGCATCATGCAATATTAAAACTTCATTTTTATACTTTCATTTTGAAGGCAATCGATACTTAATCTAATGATAAATAAGTCACAAGATTAAACGATTACTAACTGATTTCAATGCTTTGATTTAATAAAACACTTAGCGAGAAATCAAAGCTAAATATACTTAATACAATTCTTAGGACTTAGCCCTTATACTAATGGTTCCTTTGTGTCTGCATTTCTATAAACAGTTAGCTATAAAAACCATAATTAACTGCTTGAATCTATAGACAGTCAGTAAATTGTTAGTAATTTTATAAGTCCTAGAACACTTAACTAATGGGTGTAATTTTATATCTTGCTTTTCTTAGTATAAATAGAATCACATAAATTTTACGTAAGTAATATTAATTTTTGTTAAAGATATAACATCATTTTACAAAATAATTATGAAGATAAAGCCTATATCCACGTTAACTTTTGACTGGAAAAGCCTTTCGTGGTGGTTTAAAATGCTGGGTAAGACCCCTCATTACATTATGACAAATCTAATATCCGAGAATGAACTAGTCTTAATTTGAGTATCAAAACTCTGTGCTGTTTTAAGGCTCCATCTCGGGGATCTAAAATGTCTGGAATACTCTAATTTCCGTTCTTAGTGTGTAAGTCCTAATTTTAATCCTCTCTGGAAACTAGTTTTAGGCAGATACAATAATTTTCCACATACTTAGTGCTAAAACTGCAGAGGCTAAATGTTGCCATAGCAGACAGCGTAAAGGTTGGCGAGCTATTTTTTGTGTTAGGAATATTGTTAATAAAGTTGAGAAAACTAAGGTAGTACCCTGTAAAAAAGCAATAACTGCGGGATGAGCTACTAAAACTGGCAAAGATGCGCCATTTAATCCTACAGTGGCGAAAGTAACGGGTAATATACGCCCTGCTTCGTTTAAACCCAAGCGTAAATAATGCGCTAGACTTCCACCCAAGATTAATGGTAGATAGCCATTCCCTTGCTTCACCAGCTTGGACAATAGCCCTTTCTACCAAGCTTTTCAACTCTTTTAAATTACCGGGAAAATCGTAAGACTGCAATCGACGTAAAGCTTCCTGAGTAACTTTCGGTTTACGAATACCTTGTTGACGAACATAAAGACTTATATAGTATTCAACTTGGGCTTTAATATCCACCTTCCGTACTCGCAAAGGTTTCTTCTTTAACTAAAAGCTGGTTTGCTGGGATAACTTTTTCTTCGATGATTTTGGCGATAGCTTCTAAGGGTTCGGTTTCGAGAATTCCTAAAGCGGTGCGCTCTTGGAGCCAGATTAATTTTTCCTTTTGGTTCATATTCCCCTCGGTGCTGGGAGTTTCAGCGGATGGTTGGGCTGGATGAGAAATTCTGTATAAAATGCTCTTAACATTAAAGCTGTTGTGATGGTTTAATTTTGCAAAGAGAATTAATATTAATTGCAGCATCCCGCATACACACAAATACCGCCGGGGGTTGCAAACCCCCGTCTAATAGCAAAAGTCGTCTAAAGACGACTGGGTAGACTTTTCAGTCTACTTAAGTAGACTTGAGCTATTAGCCTGGGATTTGAATCCCAGGTGGTGCTGGGTTTTAATAACTAGCTCTCAAAAACTTTTGTAATCATCCTTAAAATACTTTTCTTCCGGAATAATGCATAATAAAGTAGATACAGAAGCAATAGCTAAATTATTCGAGTTATTCTCCGACACCATTGAATGTGTTGTCCTCAACGCTTGTTATTCTGAAGTTCAAGGAAATGCTATTTCACGATATATTCCCTACGTAATCGGTATGAATCAAGCTATTGGTGATAAAGCTGCAATCAAATTTGCAACGGGTTTTTATAATGCTATTGGGGCTGGAGAATCGGTTGAATTTGCTTATAAACTTGGCTGTAATGTTATTCAATTAGATGGAATTCCAGAACATTTGACTCCCGTGTTGAAGAAGAGATAGGGAGATGGGGAAATAGGATTCAAAATATTACTTCTTATATCTTGCACCATTCTCGGCAACCGCCTTGGAATAAATTCCCAGGCTAATAGTCAAAGTCTGATAAATCAGACTAGGTAAGTGTTATTTTCTAAGGATACCTACCATATCCTGCTCCTAGGTGCTAACAGTACATTTTAATGTACTTTGTTTATGAGCCTTCAAATTAATTTCAAGGCGCAATTATGGGCTTTACAACAATAGTGCAAAATGTCAAACTTCTCACAACTCTAACTCAAACCCCACTAAAACATCTTCCCCAAAAAGTGTTATCGGAATATTAACTACTTCTACCGATTGATTCTGACGATAAATTTCTACTTGTTTATCTTGAGGATTAATCAACCAACCCAAACGCACACCATTTTCTAAATACTCCTGCATTTTATCTTGAAGAGATTTTAAACGGTCGCTTTCAGAACGAAGTTCAATCACAAAATCGGGTGCGATTGGTGGAAACTTTTTCCGCTCCTCCAAACTTAAACCTTCCCAACGTTCCAACTTTAACCAAGCTGCATCGGGAGAACGTTTGGCACCATTTGGTAACTTAAATATAGTAGAAGAACTAAAAACTTTTCCTAACCCAGTTTGACGATTCCAAATATTCAAATCGGTAATCAAATCGGCTTCTTGATTTCCGCTTTCCCCTCCCACTGGTGGCACAATAATCAATTCCCCCGTAGCATTCAACTCCAAACTTAAATCTCGGTTTACCACGCAAAGTTGATAAAACTGCTCGTCGCTTAAACGAATAATTGGCTCTAGATTTAGCACGACTGTATTCATGGAAGTGCCCGCTAATGTTGATTTAAATCAATCGTAACTGTAATGGGGAGGGGGGAGAGGGGGGAGAAGGGGAAGAGGGGGAAGAAAATTCCTAACTCCTAAATCCTAACTCCCAACTCCTAACAACTAACCACTAACCACTAACCACTAACTTTTTTTAATCCGTCACCGCACCCAAACTACTAGAAGAAACCAACTTGGCATACTTTGCCAAAATACCTTTCCTATAACGAGGTTCCGGCGCTTTCCAATTCAAGCGACGTTTGGCTATTTCTTCGTCAGAAACTTCTAATTCCAATAACCGCGCATTGGCATCAATTGTTATACTATCTCCTTCTTCCACCAAGGCTATAGTTCCACCCACAGCTGCTTCTGGAGCGACGTGTCCGACTACTGTTCCGTAACTTCCGCCGGAAAAACGTCCGTCGGTGATTAAACCAACCGAATCCCGTAAACCTGCTCCAACAATTGCGGC
>JBCBPQ010000335.1:0-7142 GCA_039820645.1 Cyanobacteria bacterium J06633_8
GATAATAGCATTAACTAATCCAACAACAACAGCTGCAAACAAGGCTGCGACAAAGCTTTTGACGACGAATCCAGGAACAATATGAGCGGTAATTAGCAGTGACACCGCAGTGCCAAGCCATGTTGCACTTTATATTAACTTGGCTTGGCACTGCGGTGTCACTGCTAATTACCGCTCATATTGTTCCTGGATTCGTCGTCAAAAGCTTTGTCGCAGCCTTGTTTGCAGCTGTTGTTGTTGGATTAGTTAATGCTATTATCAGACCAATTCTGAGCATTTTAACATTTCCGATAACTTTGCTCACCTTTGGATTATTTACGTTTGTTGTCAACGGATTTACCCTTTGGCTATCAACTGTTTTCACTCCCGGTTATGGTTTCACAATTAGCGGTCCGTTAGCTGCTTTATTCGGTTCAATAGTACTATCAATAGTTACTAGCGTAATTAGCTATTTCTTAAGAAAAGTTGATTAAAAACGTTGTACTTTCTAAGCTTATGTACGCTTTCAAAAGTTAAAAATTATTACAGATGCAGTAATTACAGTTTTATAAAAATTAGTCGAGGCTCAAAACTCCCATCTTTTAAGTGGGAGATGTAGAGCGAGGTAGGGCATTTATGCCCCAGTCTATGGTAAAATTAGATTGTCAGTACAAGACTTTAAAACCTACCGAGGGACTCTCGGAAAGTATACGCCCAAATCTCGAATCGGCGAGTTGGAGAAAAGCTCGCCGGAAGAAGATTCTTCCGGCAGACTTTTCAGGAAATATCACTCCGCCTTTTTAGGCTAAGGGGGTGAGCCTGGGAACCCGGCAGTCATGAGAGGATATTTCAAGCTATACTGCCTACGCTTGTAAGAATCTCCCATCTTCCAGGTGGGAGAGTGTCAATGAAATCACTTGCGAGAATTACAGAACCCGGTTCGTCATAGCCGGGTTTTTAGATATAGTATTTTTGTACTGTATTATTCATATATGTCACATTCGCTGGTTGGTGCGTGACGCTACAAGTCTTATCATCACGTTCAAATTTATTCAAAGCGTCACAGCACCCTACAAAGAAAATATGCCAGTTGCGTAAGTCCTGCTTAATTAAAATTGATTTGAATAAGTTAGTATCAAGGATTTTAATTTTTACAATCCACTTAAAAAAATCATACCTCAACTTGACAAGACACGGACATCCCTCTCCTTGGCAAGGAGAGGGAATGAGGGTGAGGTTTTAAATGAATTCTACTCAACGAAAAACTGCTATATTACGTCTCTACATTTTCAATTCGTACTATGCTTGCTGTTATACCTAACCCTAGTACCAGCCCAAAGCAGTTTTTCGCGTAAAACCTGATAGTAGGAATAATTTTCTCGCAAAATAATAAACTTAGAGCGATAATCCGCCATACGTACATCTATACGATGTCCGGGCCATATGGAAGTTGCTAAAACACCATCAGTCCACAATTTAGTACTTAAATCAAAATCTCCTAAAGGCCAAACACTTACTACCGAACCCGGAGGTAATACAATTGGACGACTTGAAAGACTCATGGGACAAATGGGAGTTATGGTAATGGCTTCCATTCCATCGTGCATTATCGGACCGTTTGCTGAAACCGTATAACCTGTAGAACCTGTGGGCGTGGAAACGATTAACCCGTCTCCTTGATATTGATCGATGACCTCATTATCAATTTCCATTTCCAAAATTGACGTTATCATGCGGTCTGCGGAGGCAGGTCTGATACACATTTCATTCAAAGCAAGATAGTTTTCGGTTATTGGTTCCAAATCAGAACCATGTCCCTCATAAACTGCTGCTTGCAACATCATCCGTCGCTGTACGGCATAACGGTCTTCTAAAAGTCTGTCCCAAACCGATTCGGTATCCTGAAACTCTTCTACCGACTCGGTTAAAAATCCTAAATGACCTCCTACATTCACGGCCAAAATAGGAACTCCAGCCTGAGCTAAATGTCTTGCACCAGTTAGAACCGTACCATCACCACCAAGTACTATAGCTAAGTCAATTTGTTGGGTTGCCGATGCTAAAAAAACTGGATATGGATTATCCTTCGGACCGCTAGGACCCATCAGTACATGGCATTTACGACGTTCTAACTGGCTAGCACAGATTTCAGCCCAGCGTTTGCTTTGGGGGTCTCGTGCCTTGTAGGCAATAATTACTTGCTTAAGCTCCACGAAATTACCACTTTAGGAGGTTAAACTGTTCCATGTCTACGGTATCGCGATTGCGATATATTGCTAGCACAATTGCTAGACCTACTGCTGCTTCAGCTGCCGCTACAGTAATAACAAATACGGTGAAAACCTGACCTTTAATTAAAGTTGAATCTAAATAATTAGAAAAAGCCATTAAATTCAAATTCACCGAATTTAGCAGCAATTCAATTGACATTAACACCCGTACCGCATTACGACTGGTGACAATTCCATAAATGCCGATACAAAATAAAGCAGCAGCTAGTAATAAAAAGTACTGAAGTTGCATGATTGTTTACTATTCCTATGTTAAATCAATTATCAATTTTCACCCGAAGGGTGTGGATCATCAAATATTAATTATCACTCGAAGAATTATAGATAATGAATTACCTGTTCTAAAAAATAAAGTACGATTAAGCAATTCAAAAATCGTTAATTATTCATTGATAATTGCCCATTGTATGTCGCTAATAGCCCTATGTCCTTCGGATACGCTACGAAGGCAGGGCATAGCCTTCGGCATCGCGACACGCTACGCTAACACTGATAACTGTTCACTGATAACTGTTCACTGTTCACTGATAACTGTTACTTGTCTTCACTGACCGCCGATACCAATTCTCTTGGACGTTCTGGCAATTCCAAAACAGTTTGTGGCATTTGGTCTGAAGTTTCTTGAGGAGGTAAATATTCGCGACGCGCTAATATAATTGCTCCTACCATCGCCATCAATAGTAAAATTGAAGCTAATTCAAAAGGTAACAAAAAGTCAGTAAAGAAATGCTCGCCAATTATAACTATAGAGTTTTCAACAGGTGTTGTAGTAGAAATACCCCAAGGTGTAGCTAGAACCATTGTACTTAGAAGTGCAAACAATCCTAAACTTACCAATCCTGTTAATGCTTTCCTTACCCAAGCATTTGGCAAAGGTACAAAATCTTCTTGCTTGTTTACCAACATAATGGCAAACAAAATCAATACGTTTATCGCTCCAACATAAACTAGTAATTGGGCAGCCGCAACAAAGTCAGCATTCAGTAATAAATACAATCCTGCAATACTAACAAATACACCAGCCAGCATAAAAGCAGAGTGAACTATGTTGTTAAATAGTACAACTCCTAAGGCTGCTCCAATCATCATCGCTGCCAGTATAGTAAACGAAACTATCTGTATTCCACCCGCTAAATCCACTGTTTTCGTCCTTCGTTGTTGATTGTTGGTTGTTAGTTGTTAGTTGTTAGTTGCTAGTTGTTAGTTGCTAGTTGTTAGTTGCTAGTTGTTAATTATTGACAAAACATAAACTCGTCATTTCTAACTCCTAACTCCTAACTTCTAATTCCTAACTCTTAACCTTTAACATTTTCTTTTTCTTCTTCCGCAAAGTCTTCTGGGAAAGCACCTGCACGGGGTGCGTCCTCTGGTAAACCATGAGGTTCCATTACACCTTCAGGAAGGTAAACTAATTCACGCAACGGCGTTACCATTGGATCGTTTGTGACTTTATAAGGCAGACGACCTAGAGCAACGTTATCATAATTCAACTCGTGACGGTCGTAGGTAGAAAGCTCGTAGTCTTCTGTCATTGATAAACAGTTTGTCGGACAATATTCCACACAGTTACCGCAGAATATACAAACTCCGAAATCAATACTGTAGTGATTGAGCCTTTTCTTTTTGCTGGCTTTGTTAAATTCCCAATCCACTACGGGTAAATTAATTGGGCAAACTCTAACGCAAACCTCGCAAGCAATACACTTATCAAACTCGAAATGAATTCTACCCCGAAACCGCTCGCTAGGAATCAGTTTTTCGTAGGGATACTGTACTGTAACGGGACGACGCTGCATGTGGTCGAAAGTAACGGCTAAACCTTGACCTATGTAACGAGTAGCTTCCCAGGTTTCTTTTCCGTAATCAACAACTTGTTTAAGGAACTTCAACATTGTCTCTCTCTCCTTGTACTTAAATAAAGTTAAGAGTTAGGGGTTAAGAATTAATAAATATTTATTTACTCATAACTCATAACTCATAACTTTTGATTCATCCACCAAAGGCAACGGGAAAAGCCAATTTCAACGCTGCGGTTAATAGTAAATTAACCAAACCGATGGGTAGTAAAAATTTCCAACCTAAATCTAATAGTTGGTCAATACGAACTCTTGGTACTGTCCAACGTAACAAGATTGCTAGGAATACCAAGAAGTAGGCTTTTAGTACGGTCATTGTGATACCTAATGAAGCCGTAACTACCTGTAAAACAGGATTAGCTTCACTTACTCCCAACCAACCTGCTATTAAGTTGATAGGAATCGGAAAATCCCAACCACCTAGATATAGAACAGATACCAGTAAAGCAGACAATACTAGATTTACATAGGAACTCAAGTAAAACAAAGCGAACTTCATACCAGAATATTCGGTTTGATAACCTGCTACTAGTTCCTCTTCCGCTTCTGGTAAGTCAAAAGGCATACGTTCGCATTCTGCTAGGGCTGCTATCCAGAAAATCACGAAACCTGCTGGTTGCCGCCAAACGTTCCAACCTAAAATACCGTAACCCGATTGTTGGTTGACAATATCAACCGTACTAAGGCTATTCGACATCATGACAACTGCCAATACAGCCAGTGCCAAAGGAATTTCATAACTAATTGATTGCGCTGCCGCTCGCAACCCCCCTAAGAGAGAATATTTGTTATTTGATGCGTAGCCAGCCATCAATAAACCAATTGGCTGAATAGAAGAAAGAGCAATCCATAAGAATACGCCCATTCCTACGTTAGTTATTAACAAATTCTGTCCAAAGGGCACAATTAAATAAGACAGAAATACGGGCAGGACAACAATGATGGGACCAAGGGTAAACAACCAAGGGTCAGATTTTGAAGGTATTACGTCTTCCTTGAAGACTAACTTTAAACCATCCGCAACTGGTGCAAGCAAACCCAAAGGTCCGATAAATTCCGGACCAATCCGCTGCTGGGCTGCTGCTGAAATTTTTCGCTCTTGCCAAACACACACTAGTACCCCTACCGTGGCACCAATGAGCATCAAAATCATAGGCAAGGGCATCCAAATGGCTTTAGCCGTACCCGCAGGCAGTCCCAAATCCATCAAACTTTGAATAAAAGTTCCTTGCAGATCAATTCCTGAATTCATCTCTATACTCTTGAAGTTAACTCAAGCCTGACACGACCCGCGATACAGCACGGGATTCTTCATAGCTTAGGAGACAAATGACAAATTTCAGATATCTCCCAAGCCTCCACAGGTTAAATTATTTACTACAATTTAATCCGTAGAGCTATAGGCGGTGTCACTTACCTTATTTACCAAAAGAGCAAAAAGCACTCTTCTGAAATTTCAACAATAAAGTATGAAAAGTAACATAAAAATTTTCATACTTTATCAATTCGCTAGTTACTTACAAATATTGACACTTATTAATAGTTGTAAAGCAATCTAACAATATCTTTACCTAAAAAAGGCAAAATTTCAGATATTTAAAATGACCATGCCTAGTATATCGTTCTAAGGCTTGCTGTTCTCTCACTCGTAGGAGAGTTTCTACTTATTTTATGGATAAAGATTCCTCACATGAGGGGTTGAATCGGTGATGGAGAGAGGAGCAAATGGGGGAGAGCGGGGAGATAACTATTAATAATTCACTCCTCACTACTAATTTTCAATCCCCAATTCCTAATTTAAGGGCGTTCGGTTATATGGACGTAATCAACGTTGTGGCGACCATTGTAAACCTGGCTGGGACGGAAAATACGGTTTTGTACTAACTGTTCTTTCCAATGCGCTAACCAACCAGCGACGCGAGCCATCGCAAATACTGGTGTAAAGAAGTCTGTAGAAATTCCTAATTTCCTGTACACTAACCCAGAGTAGAAGTCAACATTCGCATAAATTCCTTTATGACCGAGTTTTTCTTCTACCACTCGTTCCATTTCTTGGGCAATGTCATAATACTTGTCATACCCAACTTTTGCAAATAATTCTTCTGCTAAATTCTGCAAGATTTTTGCACGGGGGTCTTTTACCTTGTAAACGCGATGACCGAAACCCATGATTTTTGCTTTACGTTGAATGCAGTCTAAAACGTAAGGACGGACATTTTTGGTCGAACCAATTTCTTCTAACATCCGAATTACTTCTTCGTTAGCTCCACCATGCAAAGGTCCTCCTAAAGTTCCGACTGCACTTGCAACTACCGCATAGGGGTCGGTAAGAGTCGAAGCTGTTACCCTAGCACTAAAGGTCGAAGCATTCATGGTGTGTTCGGCATGAAGTATCAAGCAAACATCAAATATCCGGGCTGCTATCGGATCTGGTTTTTCTTCATGCAGCATATACAAAAAGTTAGCAGCATAATCTAAATCATGGTCAGGGCGGACGGGATCGTCACCTCGTCGCATCAAGTCAAAAGCCGCTACCATTGTTGGAATACTTGCCAGCAGGCGGACGACAGCGTTTCTTATATAAACTGGATTACTTAGATCGCGCTGCGAATAAAACAAACCTAATGCTGCTGCTGAGGCTTGCAAAACATCCATTGGATGACCGCTTTCGGGAAAACACTTCATCATGTCCCGAATGCGGTATTTTATTCTTCTATTTTGACGTACTTCATCTTCAAATAATGCTAATTCCTCTTTAGACGGTAGTTCACCCCAAATTAGCAGATAAGCAGTTTCCAGAAAAGTACTCTTTTTTGCTAGTTCTTCAATTCGGATGCCACGATATTCTAATATTCCTTTTTGCCCGTCAACATTGCTAATACTGGATTGAGCTGCGGGAACACCATCCAATCCGGGCTTAAATTCGCAAACCATCATGGCAATACCATACGAATGTTTGAAAGATTTTATAGAGTTAACTTACCAGAAAGTTTTACCACCATAACAGTATCCTTTA
>JBCBPQ010000336.1:0-7117 GCA_039820645.1 Cyanobacteria bacterium J06633_8
TAAGATATCCTCTAGGAAAGTACGTGAAGATGAAGAATTCTCCTTAGATAAGTCAGATGAGAATATATCCTCTAGGAAAACGAGTGATAGCGAAAAGTTCCTAGAGGATAAGCCAACAGATAAGATATCCTCTAGGAAAGTCTATGAGGATGAAGAATTCCTAGAGGATAAGCCAGCAGATAAGATATCCTCTAGGAAAACGCGCCGACATAAGGGTGATGGCAGCGGCTGCATTTATTACCGCACTGTTACCAAGAAAGGTAAAGAATATTGTGAGGCATATTATCAATACGAAATCTGGGTAATGGGCGATCGCCTAATTAAGTCATCAAGGTACATTCCCAAGGGAACTTTATCCAAGGTACAGCGGATGGAGGTAGGGAAAGCACCTGTAAAAGAAATATTAAGGGTGTTAAGAATAAATTGTTAATACGACTGTTTCCAAATCTAAGCTACTTAATGATTATTGTCTTCGCTAAATATACAGTCTAATCACTACGATTTTCACCTTAGATACCTTTTTCTTTCAATCAAATTCTATCTGGGAATCTTTGGAAGTTATAGTCTTATCAATTTTAACTTCTAATGCAACATCATCTTGTTGTTTCTCATCTTCACCAATCTGTCTGGTTAATTCATTTTCATCATGTTCTAAATCAAATTTAATACCTCGCATTGCTAACCCTTTGAGAGTACAAGCAAAACCATTTCTACCTAACTTACTTCCAGCAAATTTAACACCATCTGTAGAATATGAAATACCTTGAACCATACCTTCCGAGCTTAACTTTAATGATGTTTCTACACCATTTACTTTCAACTGTTCAACAAATTGAGCAAACCGCATTCCTGGTTGAATCGCATCTTCTATTACATCCTGAATTTTTTCAACCGCGCTTTTGTCTGCTGGCTCCGAGCGCAATCCTAATTCAAATTCTTGATTTTCTCGAAACATACGTCGCTTTTGTCCGGTAGACGGTGCTGTGCGGTTTACTTCCCATGAATTCGGTACGGAGGTCAAATTGAAACGGGATTCTAAATTTCTCAAAACCTTTTCTAAGCGTCGTTTATCATACCAGTCAGATACACATTCACCATCGATATTGATGCGACTTGCCGCGATATGGAGGTGGAAATGATTGCAATCATTATGGGATGCTGCGAAATAAAGGTTTTTCTCAAAGCCCATTCCTTTGAGTGTTTCTTCTGCAATTTCTTCCAATTCTTCATCAATCGGTTTTTCGTGAAACGGGAAGCTAATACTAATGTGACTAACTGGCGATCGCACTCTCAGATTTAACTGTTGTGTTGCTGTGAGTTGCCGATAAAAGTCTTGCGGTGTCTCTCCTGCAAGGTTTGTGCAAATTAATTCTGCTCCTTCCTTCTCAAGAATGTATTTAGTTAATCCCGTAAAGCTTTTACCTTTTTTAATCTTGCCAATCATTGCTTTGTTCTAATTCATGGTCTATTTCATCATTGTTTTCCAAAACCAAACACAAACGTAAGGAAGAAATCTCTTTGAGTAAATCTTCAAAAGGAATAGATTCAACAGGTGATGGAATTAAACCGTTTGCGATAGCAGTATTTTGAGAAGAAGCTATTTGACTAATAGCTTTACTAATTTTCGATAGTTGCCAGTAACATTTCCAATTGACTTTGGGGATACTTTTTATGCGACATCCAGACATTCTGCATCTAATCAATTCTGCTTTGCTGATACCGCAGGATTTGGCTAATGCTTGCCAATCGTCATTTTGTTCCTTTGTCAGCACCATTTCAAATCTAACTGTATGTTTTTTGTATTTCGGTGACATGATGATTGTGAATTATTTTTTTAGCGAATTATCTGAATTAAGGAAGAATTACTTCCTCAAATATTCTAGTTGATAATAAATACGTATAACACCACTGCTTGCTCCCTCACGCAGCAGTCTCAAGAAGAAAAACTGCATCGCCGTGGAGTAGTAGTGATGAAGAAGGAAAGACTTGTAAAACAGCTTGATGACAAACACTTTTACCCTATCAAATACCGGAGCCTAAACTTTACGTCAATAGTGATATAACAAATAACGACTTTAGTTATATCTTGAGAAATATTTTTATTTGCTACCTTAATAGAGACGCACCAAGGAGCGCGATAACTTATGGGCAGATTAAACAAACAAGCATACCCGTTAGTTACTATATCGATAGATTTTGGTGGAAGCGGCACCAAAGTAATAGTGCAGATTCGTGGTGGTAAGGCAAAGGCAATCTGGATGGAGCAAAGTGTAATCAAAGCGAACTATGAGTCTCTAGTTTTTCACACTCGTAATTTAAATAATGCTTATCCCGAAAACGCGACTTGGGTTGGAATTGGTGAAGATTATCGAGCAATTGGTTATTTGGCAAGAAGTGCCTATGGTGCTACACAAAGACTAAAACCTCGTAAATATGAACTCGCCTTATTTAAAACCCTAGCTGCGGTATGGGTGATAAAACAGAAATTTAAGTTACCCGAATCCTTTGACATTTCATTAGCATTGCTTTTACCACCGGGGGAATTTGAAGATTCGGCATTACTCAAACCCATGCTTAAAGAAGCTTTAGCAGAATTTGATACACCAACAGGAAAGATGAATATAAACTTAATCGGTTACGAGTGCTTTCCTGAAGGTGGTGGGATTTATGCGATGTATTGCAAAAATACGGGTGAAGCAATAAGACGTAAAGTTATTGGTTTAGTGATGTTGGGTTATCGAAATGCTTCTGCAATCATATCTCGGCGCGGTATTTTGAATCGGGGTAAAACTGCGAAATTGGGTATGGCGAAGATGGTAGAAAAGGTTATTGAAGGTACATCAGGATTAGAAGCACAAGAATTGATTGAAGCGATTGTTGCTGGTGGTAACGAACCGAAAACACAGCATTTTTACCATCTATGTGGTTCTGGCAATATAAAGGATGCTGAAATTGAAAAGATTATATCTGTTGTAAATTCTTCTAGAGTCGAATATGCGATTGCGCTCGTAAATTGGTTAAAAGAAGTACTTCCAAATAACAACGAATTGGATGAATTAATTATCTGTGGTGGTACGGCTGATTATTTGCGAGAAGAGTTAGACGCAGTTTTTCCGACAATACCTATAGTTTGGCATGGTGATGTGAAAATTCCGCAAACACTTAACGAACAATGGTTGGGAAATCGTTTAGCTGATGTATGGGCATTGTCGGTATATCACGGTATTAAAGTAAGGAGTTTGGGGAAGAGTGGGAGAGCGGGGGAGGGGGAGAGTGGGGGAGTGGAAGAGGGAAGGAATGGGGGAGCGGAAGAAAGGGGGTAATAGATAAATATTCAATTTTTGTTGTTAATAATCTTTGAATTGAAGACTTATTCATTATGTGTATTTAGGAAACTATTACTTATTCCGACATTCCCCCACTCTCCCACTCTCCCCCTCCCCCACTCCTTAAACTTCGAGAATATGAACAAAAAGAAAGACTTCACATGGCGTTATCAGACAGCTTTCGATTCAGACAGAGCAAAAATGCTTAGTTACATCCAGAATGAAAGCCTGCATCCATTTCAAAATAAAACCGTAATGATAATGACTGCTCTAAATGCATACTATACGGCTTTAGCACTGTACAACGAAGGTAGTTATTCTCGCGAAACTTTAGAATTGATATTTTTGGATTCGGTAAAGGCGATCGCTAATCATCTTCAGTACGTCAGCATTGCGATAAAAGTAGACGAACACGCGGTTACAGATGTTTTATGCACCGTATTCGGAGGGTTAGAGACAAGAAAGACTCAACAAGAAAAGCCGTTCGATTATAGTACTGAATTACCACCACCAGACCGAAATGAAAAATCATCTGATTCTAATTTGCAAGCATGGAATTTAGCAGGAATGACAACTGATAGCGAAACATTTGATTGATAAAGATTATTAAATTATGGCAAGAATACATTTAATTGATGGTGAAAAAGGAGGAGTCGGGAAGTCGCTGTTTACCCGCGTTATGGTTCAGTATGCAATTGACAATAAATTGGAACATACTTTGGTAGATGCAGATATAACGAATCAAGATGTTAAGCGTTTCTATAATTATGCTGTTGATGCTGAATTTAGTGAAGCTGTAAATAAAGGGGATAAGGCTGACATAATTTTTGAATTAGCGAGGAAAAAACCCGTTATAGTTAATCTCCCCGCGAATGTATTTCCAAAAGTTAATAATTGGATAAAAAACGGACGTTTATTGGAAGTAGCAGATAAATACGGTGTAGATATCTGTAAGTGGTTTATTTGTGATGGTGGTTTTGAATCTATAGATTTATTCAAACAATCAATCAACTTGTACAAAGATAAAATGCTTCATGTTTTTGTCAAAAATTCAGGTAAGACAGATGATTGGAGTTTTTTAAAGGATAATTCTGAGTTCAAAGATTTATGTAAAAAGCGTGAAAAGACTTTAAAAATAATTGAATTTCCGCTTCTGTATCCGGGAGATAGATATTTTATCGACTCTAATAAGTTTCGGTTTGATGCAAAAGAAATCGAAGAAACAATGCCTATCATGTCACAGCAAAGATTATCTACTTTTTTAAGTGAATCAAATCAAGCAATTGAAAGTACTCAGATGTGGAAAAGAAGGCAGATGGCAGATGGCAAAGGGCAGAAGGAAAATAAAAAGTGAGGGAGAGGTAATTGAATAGGGTTTTAGACCCTCCTGTCTCAATAAAAATTAACCATAAATGAGGCAAGTAATATGAATTACAACCTTCAAATTTTATACGAAACAGATGAAGCTTTTAACTGCGATATAATCACTGCTGATGAAGAGAAATATATGGGAAGACTATATATTCTTACTACGGATGATAATACCTTGAAAACTTTGGGAATTAAAGAAGAATGGTACCTTGCTCATGAAGAAGCTGATGTATTAGTAAGCGGACATATTAATAATGACGGTAAGTGGAGTTTATCAACTTGGAGAAATTTAGAACCAAGTTTTGAATATACAACTCGTAACAAAATATTTGACCAAGTGTTTAGTCCTGAATATGTTTGGAAATTAATGCATTTTCGTGAAGAAAATATCATAAGCATATCTGAGAAAACAAGTAGCTCTGACAGTTTCAATAGTAGTGGTGATAATAATTCAAATGGAATGAATAGAAAAGATATGGATATTACGCTAGCAAAATTAAACATTACTACAGAGAATTTAAATATATTACAGGATTTAATTATGCATTCATACGATTCTCTATCAGTTAATTTAGAGCAAGATTTAGAAACCGAGATTATCCCTGTATATAACGAGCAAGAATCAGCAGTAAAAAGTACAAACATAACTGAAATCATGAACCACTTTCAACGAGAATCTGCTCCCCTTTTAGATGAAGATGAATTATTTCATGCTCAGATAGATTTAACCCAAAGAATTATGGATGAATATGAGAAACAGCAAAAAGATGAGTTTGTCTTTACACCGTTAGGAATAGTTACAATAAATGCCGAAGAAAGTTGTTGCAGTTTAAAAGATTCAGAAGACGGTCATACTATATTTACTGCGACTTTTGATGCTGATATTATCCACGGATTAAACGATACTGATGCTCTTAGAATTGAAATGATTCTTCATCAGTTTGATAGAGAAGATTTTCGATTCGCTTCAAGTATGCTTCAAGAAGAAAAGTTAATTTATCAAGATAACGGTTCCCAACTTAACCGAAATGCAGGAATAGATTATGATTCATAATTTACGAAAAGCTAAAAATGAAAGTTATCTAAATAAGTTACTTGAAGGAAAAGATGCGGACTTTCAAAGAAGAGTTTTAGCTGTAGCTGTTGAACATGGATTATCTACAAGTGACCCTTTATTCCTAATAATGCTTTCAACTGGTCAACTTCAAATTTTATTAGAAGATAAGCCATCAGAATTAGACCAATTATTTAAACGTTGGTCGGAAGCAATTTACGAACATTTGGAGAAAGCAAAGCGTACTGCTGTAAGTGGTCAGGAAGTGGAAATCCGTTCGATGGTAAACCGACTTATTAAGCATTGTGAGTCGAAAGAGCGAAGCCGTTTAGTTGTAATGTTACCAGCAATAGGACTAATAGTAGCAGCAATTGGGTTTGGTGTTTTAACTGGGTTATCTATTCCGGTATGGCTGGGTGGTGGATATGCATCTGGGAAGCCGAAGTTACTAACAGTTGAACAGGTTGAAAGTTTACGGTGGTTAAAAAGTCCTCAAGGTCGGTTAGCGAGGAATATTGTTACTTGGAATTCTGAAAGTTTGAGCAATTTAAATTGTACTAATAATCCGGAGCAAAGGGCTGTAGTTAATAATGCTAAAGGTAAACATATTAATCGTAAAAGTGATTATTGTCTATTACGGGTTAAATCACCTTAATGAATTCAGAATTCAGAATCAATTAGTAGGAGATTATGAACCGCAACTAATTGTAGACCGCTCTTCTTAAAAATTTAGTATGGGTCTCAAACCCGTTTATTCATGGACCAGTTGTGCAGAATTATCAACTGAATTCTGACTCCTGAATACTGTTTTAATCAAAAATGCTGGTTTCAATTAATATAGTTTGGAGGAAACGATGGAAGAACTAAGCTGTTACTATCATCAACAAGAATATTGTCAATCAAGAAGGCAGAAGAATGGAGGCAGAGGGCAGAAGGATAAGGTAGAAAAAGGAAGTACTTCTAACAATCAAAAGGTAATGCAAGGAAAGTCTGTTCCTTTTGTGGAGTTACCCCTTCAGCCTCCTACCAACTGGCATCTGCCTTCTTCACAATTAGATAATTCGCCACTAATTTATGCAAATAGTAATTTTCAAGACATCGATAAAATTCGTGCAGTTGTTGTTGAAGACCAAGAACTGATAGTCATTGGTATCAAGAAAGCATTAGAACAATACGAAAATATTGAAATTGTTGGAGATGCTTTTAATGCAAAACACGGTTTGACGCTGTTAAATAACCTAAAACCTAAAATTGCCATTGTTGATATTTGTTTACCGGACTGTGATGGGATTCAATTAACCAGAGAAATCAAAAGAAAACATTCAGGGGTGAAAGTCATCATACTAACTTCGCACTCAGACAGAGA
>JBCBPQ010000337.1:0-7072 GCA_039820645.1 Cyanobacteria bacterium J06633_8
AATCCTTGGTATGAAAGTCCATCAGCAGGTGAGTTAATCGAATTTGCTCAAACCAATAATTCTTTTGAACAACCCCAGGAACCAAGTGAAATCAATGTGGGTTTGGTTAAGGATTCTGGTTCTAATACAACTGATGGGATTACAAATGACCCCAGTTTAACTGGAAGTATTAGTAATGCTAGTCAAGTTACTAGTTTCAAAGCTGGATTTGGTGATTTAGTTGATATTTCCGATTCTTTGCAATCTGATGGTTCTTTTTCCTTGGATAAGGAGAAGTTAGAACAGATTAATAATGGTTCTCTAGGGGATGGAGAAAAAACTCTAGCACTAGAAATAGAAGATAGTTCTGGGAATGTTTTAGATACTAGGAGTTTTGTTTTCACCTTGGATACAACTGCTCCTGTAGCACCCACTGAATTAAAATTATCGGGAGTAGATGGAAGCGTAATATCGGATAATACTCCTACAATTACCGGGGAAGGGGAAGCAGGAAGCAAGGTAGAGTTATTCAATGGTGGAGAACTTGTGGGAGAAACCACGGTAAATAGTCCTTGGGAAATTACTACTGTTCCTTTAACGGATGGAGTCCAGTCAATTACCGCTAAAGGGACGGATGTAGCTGGTAATGTGAGTGAAGTTTCTCAAGCTTTGGAATTTACCGTTGATACTCAATTACCTTCTTTGACGGTTAATAACCCTAGTGCTAGTGAAATTTTAACTGGAGGTGCAAGATTAACTGGAACTCTTGATGAAACTGGTTCGGGAATTGTTGATTTAACTTATCAGTTTAGCGGTGGCGATCGCGTAACAGTTCCGGTTGATGAAAATGGAGAGTTTGATGTTGAGTTGGATTTAACCGGGTTGAGTAATGGTACTCAAACTTTAACTATTACTACTACTGACTTAGCTAGGAACGTTACGACTCAAGATATTAACGTCAATATCGGAGTGGTAGATACAACTCCACCCACAGCATTAATAACCAGCAATTTAGTCGATACACCCACTTCATTGGATGTAACTTACAACGAAGCGATATCCGATGAAGCTTTTGCTGCTGAAAATTACACCTTAACTATTTCGAGTGGGGATAATGACGGTCAAACTGTAGAAGTTTCTTCTGTAGAAAAGGTTAGCGATACTATAGCGCGATTGATATTAGCTGCACCTTTAAGCCAAGCAAGTTACCAGTTAGCTCTGGGTACAGAAGTTAAGGACTTAGCAGGTAATCCTATTGCTGAAAATACGATTTTAGACTTCTCCGTCATCCCTCCCTCGGTAGAAATTTCTCCCAGCAACGGTGAGGAAATGGTAGCTTTAACCAGGGAAACCATTGTCCGCTTCAATAGTAAAGTTGACCCCAGCACGATTAATGAAGAATCTTTCTACTTAATTGCAAATGGGGAAAGACTCGAAGGACGGATTGTTGTTTCCAGCACTGAGGAATTTGCCACATTCTTCTACGATGAACCTTTACCCCAATCTACAGAAGTACGGGTAGTTGTGGATGGTGACAAAATTAAATCTCGTAGTGGAATTGCAATTGATGGAAATAGGGATGGAATAGCCGGTGGTATTGCAACTGCGGACTTTAGAACTTTACCTTTAACCCGGATTGAAGGAACCGATGTTTGGGGTTATGTTTATGACTCCTACAACAAAAATGAAGATGGTTCCAATATTCCTTTGGAAGGGGTAGTAATTCGTTTAGATTCTCTACCTGATGTATTTGCGGTAACTGATGAAAATGGTTACTTCAAATTAGAAGATGTTCCCGCACCGGACTTTTACGTATATATTGATGGTTCTAACGTTAAGGATGTCCCAGAAGGTACTCAATATGCGAGTTTAGGAAAAGCATTCCACAGCGTACCGGGACAAGAAATTCAGTTAGAAATGGATGGGGAACCCTTCAATATTTATCTACCCACAATGGCGGAAACTGATATTGTAGAACTTTCCTCAACAGAAGAAACAGCAGTTGGATTTGGAACCGAGTCACTAGCATTCCTCCAGCAAGAATTTCCAGATATTGACCCAGAATTGTGGCAAGAAACACAGGTAATATTTGCACCGGGTTCCGCTCAAGATGATGGGGGGACTGCTGCCACAAGAGCGATGATTGTTCCGGTGAATCCAGAGCGATTACCCGCACCATTACCGCCGAATATGGAACCGGGATTGGTGATTTCCATTCAAGCTGGAAGTGAAGATGGGTTTAATCGGGAATCCCAGGGAGGAGCGACGAATTTTGATGTTCCGGCTCCGGTAGCGTTTCCGAATTTGGAAGGGTTAGCACCGGGTGAAAAGAGCTTTATTTGGAGTTTCGATCACGATGCTGGGGATTGGACGGTGATTGGAACGGGGACAGTTAGTGAAGATGGGAAGCGGATTGTTTCTGATGAAGGTGTTGGGGTTTTGGCTCCGGGGTGGCATTTTGTGCAGTCAGGAACGGTTCATCAATTTAATATAACAACACGTCACACAAACGGATGTGGTGGGGGTAAAGATTTCAATTTAGAAGATTCTGACGAAGAATTAATTCCATTTTTGGATAGTACATTTATAAACAGTAATAGCTCTCTAATGTTTTCTAGCCTGGAACAAGAACTACAAGATAGAGTCAACACCATAATTTTCTACTTTACTAATCCCATAACCTCTTTTGTCTACAGTGGTGCTGACAACTCTATAGTTGAGCCATATTACAACTATTTTTTCGCTGGAAGTGGGGAAAAAGTTACTCTACCACCATCAAATCCTCTTTCGATAGAAGCTAGAAACCATAAGGATTTTAAAGAAGAATTTGAGAAACGGCTAGAGCAAGTCAACAAAGTTATTAATGATGAAATAGGAACACAAATTGCAAAAGGGAGTATAAACATTAGTTTACTCTCTGAAAAATTAAAAGATTCAGTTTCTATTCCATCAGGAGTGAGATTTTCTACTGGTAACTTACATGCAATTATAAATGGAACACAAGGAGCAGAAATAACTGTAGAGAACTTTCAGATAGAAGAAGACTCCCCCAACCAAATTGAGTGGCGTGCTACCTTTAGATATACTTTATGCGATGACTTTGGTTTCGATACTGATGATGCTAGAAATGAAGAAAAGATTAGCAAGTTACTAAATGAAGCAAAACAAATTCTTTTAGATACGGAAAAAGGAACTCCTGAAACCCGATTAATAGCTAGTCAACTTAAAGTTTTTGAAGCATTGGAGCAGATACCTCATCGGTTTAGTCCGACAACAGCGAAGCAACGACTCAATACTGCTGCTCATATTCTTCAGAAGTATGGTCGTGCAAAACCATACACCATAGAACTAATTATTGAAGAAGAAATTAATGGTACGTTTGATATACCTTCTGACACAGAAAATTTTTCTATTCAATTTGAAGAAGAAGCTAATCTCTTAAGTGATGAATTCATATCTGTTGCAGAAGGATTTGGAAAAGATCAAACAGCCTATTATCGCTATATTCTCGAAGATGATGTTCAGATTGCAGGTCGTTCAGAATCTGAGGAAAATCTGAATAGTGTGGTTCTTCCTCCTAATGAACCATTTACTCTCATAGTTTATGCACCTATTAGTAATTCAAGCACTGTTATTGCAGGAACTTCCTCTGCAAGTGGTGAGCCTGTATTCTTTGGTAACACTCCTTTGCTGGATAATGAGCTTACTTCTGATATTGAGTTAACAAGATTTGGAGGTTTGGATACTGACGGTGATGGTATCCCTGATGCTGGTGAAATAGCTATAGGTATCGATCCCAATAACATAGACACAGATGGTGATGGCATATCCGATACAGCCGAAATCGAACAAGGATTTGACCCATTAGGAGGTCGCGGTTTCCCCACAGGCGTTATCTCCAGCCTACCCCTACGCGGAGAAGCCAAAGCCATAGTACTAGAAGGCTCCACCCAAGACTCCCAAGGACAAACCGCTTACATCGCCACAGGCTCCTACGGACTCGCTATAGTAGACGCTTCCGACTTTGACAACCCCATCATCCTCGGTCAACTCGACTTACCTGGGGGTAATGCTACCGACATTGCAGTGGACACAAACCTCCAAATCGCCGCAGTTGCAACCGGTACAGGCGCTTTAAAATTGGTAGACGTATCCGACCCCATGCTACCAAAAGTAGAGCAAACCATTAATATTCCTGCAAATCAAGTAGAAATCGTTAACGGTATCGCTTACGCAACAGTTGGAACTTTAATCTACGCCATTGACCTAACAACCGGTGAAGAACTACAACAGTTAAACCTTGGTGGTTCCGGTACAGTTACAGATATGGCTCGTGAAGGAGAAAAACTTTACACTTATATCAGTGGTTCTGACACCTTCTCTGTAATTGATATTAGTAACGAAACCCAAGCCAATATTCTTGGTCAGCTAAGAGTTTCCGTTGCTTCAAGAGATGTAGGAGTTTTTGCTGCTAACGGCGTTGCTTACCTAGCTGGTAGTGGATTACGTACCATTGACGTTTCTGATCCAACCAATCCTACATTAATTAGTAATGCAGACAACTTCTTTACCGCTCGTGATTTAGCACTTAACGGCTCGGGTTTAGCTTTGGTTGCAACAGAAAACCAAGGTGTGGGAATCTATGATATCAATGACCCAACAAATACCAACAATTTCATAACTCAAATTGATACTTCTGGCTTTACTTACGATGTGGCGATCGCGTCGGGAATAGCTTTTGTTGCAGATGGTTCTGGTGGGTTACAAGTAATCAACTACCTCCCCTTCGATAACCAAGGACAAGCCCCAACAAACGTTTCCATCAACTCCTTAGTAACAGATATCGACCCAGAAACACCTGGTATTCAAGTTGTAGAAGGTTCCACCCTATCCTTTACAACTGCTGTAGAAGATGACGTACAAGCAAGAAACGTAGAACTGCTGTTCAACGGTGAAGTAGTCCAAAATGACGTTTCCTTCCCCTTCGACCTTTCCGGAATTGCCCCCAATATTACCCCAGATAACAACCAATTAGAAGTACAAGTACGGGCTACTGATACCGGAGGTAATAGCACATTATCAGAAGTTCTCACCTTTGACCTATTACCCGATACTTCCCCTCCAGAAGTAGCTAACACCAACCCAGAAAACAATGGTGTAGGGGAAAACGTCAAAGCCATAAGCATCCGGTTTAACGAAAATATTGACACCTCCCGGATTAACTTATCAGGAATCACCCTTACAAGTTTGGGTATAGACGGTACAATCGGTGGTGGAGACGATTCAGCAGTAGCCTTAACAGCAGTAGAAACACCATCAAATCGTCGTTTAGTAGTTCTTCTAGAAGAATCCCTACCCATTGGTAAATATCAACTGACCCTAGACCCATCAATTATCGCCGACAATGCAGGTAATAACTTAGAATCACCATTAACCTTAGAATTTACAGCCACCAAAACCCTTGCTTTCAGTCGTACCGACTTCCCCGTAGATGAAAAACCCAGTGGTATGACTAGCGGTGACTTTGATGGGGACGGAGACATTGATTTAGCAGTAGCTCATCCAGGTCGGATTAATTCCAATTCCTTCAATGGTAATACCGTATCAATCCTATTTAACGATGGGGAAGGCAGTTTCTCTGAGCCAGTAGACTTGACTACAGAAGTGGGACCACAAGTACAATCTGGTGACTTTAATGGGGATGGAAATATTGACCTAGCCGTAAATAGCTTAGAAAATGATAATCTTGCCATATTCCTCAATAACGGCAACGGTGAATTTACTCAATCTGGAATCTTTGACACAGGGGAGCGTCCAGTAACTATACCTCCTGCTGACTTAGATGGGGATGGGGACTTAGATTTAGTTGTTTTAAATACAGTCCGATTACCATCAAGTGCAAATAATACAGGAGACAGTTTTTCAGTATTTTTCAACGACGGAAATGGGAACTTTGCTACACCAGTAAATTACACATTGAATTCAGGTCTAAACTCAATATCTACAGGAGATTTAGATAGTGATGGTGATTTAGATTTAGCTATTGTTAACCGTCGCACAGAAGATATATTTCTTCTTTATAACGATGGGGAAGGTAATTTTAATACCTCAGAAGCCGAAATTTTGAATAATGTTGCTAGGGAACCAATTCGTGCAGCATTGGGAGATTTAAATGGAGATAATAACCTGGATCTTATTGTAAATAGATTCGTTGGTAGTGGTAGCGGCGTTTATGCTTATTTGAGTAATGGTGACGGAACCTTTGCACAGCGAGTCTTTTACAATACACCAAGTTATCCCGGTGGTTTGAGTAATCCAATTGATTTCGATTTAGATGGGGACTTAGATATAGCCATAAGTCACGCTGTTGTTTTCCTTGGTTCAGAAAGAACTCAAGGTAATAAATTTACTGTACTCCGGAACAACGGTGATGGTACTTTTGCAGAACCCCTGACGATTGAAGTGGGTAACTTCCCCGTTAGTCCCGTGGTAGCGGATTTAGACGGAGATGGGGATGTAGACACCGTAACTTCAAACGGTGATGATGGTACTATTTCTGTACTCAAGAATGAAATTATTTGACAGTTAACTGAGAGTTTTGTTTCGGTTAACTTGACTTGGTAAAATTCGGGTGGATGTTGCGGATATTTATTGTCTGCGACATCCGCTTTTTTTGTAAAGGATTGTTCAATGAACCGATTTTGGATGTAGAAACTGCATTTACTACAACAGCAGTGTTGACGATCACTTTGCATCTAATCATCAAAAACCTACACATTACTTAACAAATGTACTCAAAACTGGGCTAACCTGTCAAAAGCTGTATCTACTTCCAATCGCGTGTTTTTTGGACCGCAATAAGCGCATTTTCTTCCCCATTTCTCTAACAAATATTCTCTAACCTCATACCCTGCAAGGTGCCTTGTTGATATTCTTTCCCGGATATTTCGGGATTCTCAATAGCTTGCATATCAAACCTAACTAAGTAAGTCGGCGTGAAAAAACCAAAGTATGTAAAGATAAGTAAATACGTAAAATGCATCTACCGAGGTTATTGAAGTATGGGCGCTCGTTTAAGGGTTTTTCTTACTCG
>JBCBPQ010000338.1:0-7049 GCA_039820645.1 Cyanobacteria bacterium J06633_8
ACCCGACACTTGGATGACTACGGGAGAAAATATATATGAGTCAGTGAACAGTTAACAGTTATCAGTTAACAGTACCATGACAGTTATCAATGATATTAATTCCTATTGTAAATATTTCCCTCTCCTTAACAAGGAGAGGGATGTCCGACAGGACAGGGTGAGGTTTTCAGGGTTTGAATCCAAAAACCTATCAGTTGTAAAAATCAACAATCAACAATCAAAAATTAATATGAATAATTCTCCAACTAAAACTTTAACAATTCCCGTAATTGATGCTGATTCGGAAAACATTAAACCTTACGGATATTTGTTAGGTGATGACGTTAGTAAACCGGGATTGGGAATACCTTTTTATCAAGGAAGAGTATTAGAAGGTGAAAATATAGACTTTACCTATCGCGGAGATGCAACTTTTAGAACTGCGAAAATTATGCCGGGATATCCGACAATAACCTGGTTGGAACGTCATATGTACATGACTCAAATGTTTATCGGTTTGGGACAATCTCCTTTTATTATGGTTTTGTCGTCACCAACTCATCAAAATAACCAAAATTTACCGGATTTATCCCAAGTCAAAGCATTACGTTTTCCTCCAGGGCATGGGCTTTTATTACATCTCGGTACTTGGCATGATTTCCCCATCGCTTGCGATACACCCGTAGTTATCTTGACGGCAAATTCTGATGAAGTAGTTACCGCTTTAACTCAAATGAAAGAACCAGGAGAAATGAATCAAGGCGATGTTTATAAAATCTCTCTTGCTAAAAGATTGGGATATGAAATTGAATTAAATGTTTAATAGAGAATGGGGCATTGGGCATTGGGCATTGGGCATTGGCATTGGGAAATATCTTTTCAGTTAATTGTGTAAGATTAACAATTACCACTTGAATTTAAGAAGTAAGAAGTAAGAAGTAAGAAGTAAGAAGTAAGAAGTTTTATTTTCTAGGCTTTTGTGCCATTTTTAATGGTTGCTTTATTTACGCCGACTAATACTAGGATTGATACAGGTATCGCACTAGTCACCTTGCAATAAATTACACATGAAGACAGGTAATTTATTTAGTCCTTCCCACTAGTAACTCAAAATAATATCATTACTGTTAACTGTTTACTGTTAACTGTTTACCCTTTTCTGAAATGAAAAAAGTAGTAGTAGTAGGTGCTGGTTGGGCTGGTTTAGGTGCTACTCATCACCTCGCAAAACAAGGTTACGATGTGACGCTTTTAGAAGCTGGTTCCTATCCAGGAGGTTTGGTTGCTGGTTGGAAAACTGAGAAAGGTAAATCTGTTGAAGCTGGTATTCACGGATTTTGGTATCCTTACAGAAATATCTTTGCGCTGATAAATGAGTTAAATCTCAATCCTTTCACTACTTGGACTCGCTCATCTCAATATTCTCCCGCAGGTTTGGAAGTTGAATCGCCGATTTTTCAAGATTTACCAAGGCTTCCTACTCCTTTAGGAACTTTTATTTACACTCAATTTCAAAGGATGCCGTTAGTTGATAGACTCAGCGCTTTGCCTTTACTTTATGCTCTAGTTGATTTTGATAATTCCGATGCTGCTTGGCGGCGTTACGATTATGTGACGGCGCGGGAATTGTTCAAACAGTTTGGTGTTTCTGCACGACTTTACCGCGAATCTTTTGAGGCAATGTTGCTGGTGGGTTTATTCGCACCTGGAGAACAATGTTCTGCTGCTGCAACTTTGGGAATGCTTTATTATTTTATTTTGGCTCATCAACCGGATTTTGATGTGGTTTGGTGTCGGGGTACTGTTGGCGAACAAATTTTTCGCCCTTGGGTGGAAAAAATTACCCAAGCTGGTGGAAAGGTACTTGCAAATAAGCGAGTTACCGAATTAATTACTGATGGCAATCAAGTCAAAAGTGTAGTTTGCGGTGATGAAGTTTTTGATGCTGATGCGGTAGTTTTTAGTGTCGGTATCAACGCAATGAAAAAGATTGTTGCTAATAGCGAAAGTTTACAAACTCGGTCAGAATTTCGCAATTTGAAAAATTTAAATTCGATTGACGTATTAGCAACTCGTTTATGGTTTGATCGAAAAATTAATATTCCTCGTGCTTCTAATGCTTGTTTTGGCTTTGATAAAACTACCGGATGGACATTTTTTGATTTAAATGCACTTCACGATGAATATAAAGAGGAACCGGGAACGGTTGTAGAAGTTGATTTTTATCATGCCAATCAATTTATTTCATTGAGCGATGAAGAAATAATTCCTATAGTGCAAAGATATTTAACTACTTGCGTACCGGAATTTGCTAATGCAAAAGTAATCGACAGCAGCGTCATCCGTCTACCCCAAGCAGTAACGCACTTTTCACCCGGTAGCTATCAAAATATGCTGCCAGCTAGAACAAGTTTAAATAATCTATTTATGAGTGGTGATTGGATTATCACCCGCCACGGTTCTTTCTCCCAGGAAAAGGCTTATGTTACCGGTTTGGAAGCTGCAAATTTTGTAGTTAAATATTTAGGAAAAGGTGCAAACGCGAATATTTTACCTGTAGAAGCAGACGAAGCCCACATACAGTTTGCCAGAACAATTAATAATACCGTGCGCGGAATTGGTAAATCTATTATTCCAGATTTTTGGCTACCTTAGCCCCGGTTGAATACATTATTACCTCACCCCGCCCTACGGGCACCCCTCTCCTTAACAAGGAGAGGGGAAGGGGGTGAAGTTAATCTGTATTTCTTCTTCCCAGGTTCCACCTAGGAATGCAGTTCACGAGGCTCTGCCTCACCTTGCTTAGACTACAGGCAGAGCCTCTTAAAATCTGTTCCCAGCCGTCTTACTGGGAACCAGTTATTACTCATTACTCATTACTCATTACTCATAACTCATTACTCATTACTCATAACTCATTACTCATTACTCATTACTCATTACTCATAACTCATAACTCATAACTCATTACTCATAACTCATTACTCATTACTCATAACTCATTACTCATTACTCATTACTCATTACTCATTACTCATTACTCATTACTCATTACGCCCGCCCCCACAGATATGATAACTATTTAACCGAACATAGTATCAAACCTCTACTTTTACTTTCACATTTCTTTTTGCAGTTGCTACCAACCATTTACCACCAGAAGGAGCCAAAGTACCGCCGCGACGAGTTGGTTTAACTTCTTGATTGTTAACTATAGCCAACTCTAATTTTTGCAAAACTGTTGTTAACACTAGTTTCATTTCAAACAAGGCAAATGCCATACCGATACAGCGACGATTGCCACCTCCGAAAGGTAAATATTCGTAAGGTGAATACTGTTTCTCAATAAATCTTTCTGGTTTAAATTGTTTTGGTTCTGGATACAAATCTTCGCGATGATGAATTAAATAAATACAAGGTGTTAACCATGTTTCTGCCGGATATTCACAATCCATTATCTTGATTGGCGCTTTATTAATTCGGGGAAAAGCAATTAAAGCAATGGGATAAATGCGTAATGTTTCGGCACAAACTCCATTTAGATAAGGCAATTTAGCAATTAAGTTCAAATCATCACTTGTATCAACTTTATCTAATTCTGCTAAGAGTTTTTCCTTAACTTCCGGAAGATGATGAATCCAGTAAAATGCCCAAGTTAATGATGAAGCAGTAGTTTCGTGCCCTGCGACTAATAAAGTCATCAACTCATCGCGGATTTCTTGATTTGTCATGGGTTGCCCTTGTTCATCCCTTGCAGCCATCATTAAAGATAAAATATCTTCACGAGATGTATCTGGATTATCTCTGCGTTCTTGAATTTCCGCGTACAGCAAATCATCCAATCGCTTTTGCTGCCTGAGAAACTTACCCCAGGGGCTCCAAGCACCTAAATCTTTTTGTAGCAAAGGTACAAATACCAGCATAGCCCGTAAAGGAGAACCGGATATATCTAATATCGAACCGATTAACTGCTTGATTTCGTTGTAACGTTCCCCTTCATTAAGTCCGAATACCGCTTGTAAAATAACTCTAAGGGAAATTTCTTGCATGGAAGTACGAACTTCAAAAGGTTCGCCAATTTTCCAATCACTAATTACTTGCTCGGTGATTTTACAAATCAAATCGCCATAGGATTTCATTCTGTCTCCATGAAACGGTGGCGTTAATAATTTGCGCTGACGTTGATGCTGGCTACCATCAAGCAAAACTAGAGATTGTTCTCCTAGTAAAGATGCAATTATTTGGTTTCCTCTCCCACAATCAAATTTATCGGGGCTGGCGGTAAAAATTTCTTTAATGGCTTGGGGATGGTTGACAAATACCGAGGGATTATCGCCAACTAAAAACAATTTAAAGGTATCTCCATAAGCTTTCGCAGATTTTTCCATCATCTGCAACGGATTGAAAATCCACTCAATCAATTGAGCAAATCTAGGAGTTTTTGGTCCTTTTACCTGTTCCATCGCTACCACCCAAAATACTTATAATATTAGCCTAACGATTTTTAACTGGTTTTGCTTGCATTTATTGGTACAACAAAACATTGCGATTAAGGAACTTCCAATTCAAAAAATAATCAATCGCTTTGGCGAGCAGGGGGAGCAGGGGGAGCAGGAGAGAAGAAATTTAGAGCAGTCAGTTGAATAGAATACACCCCTCTACCTTAACAAGGAGAGGGGAAGGGGGTGAGGTTTCTCAAACTGTATTGTACTCAAATGAAAAGCGCTATAAATAAAATCTATTGCATAACAGGATTAATTAATGAAGATACCGGAACAAAAAGAAGTTGTTTAATTGCATCTTCCAAATAATCTATTTGAAAAGGTTTTTCAATATATCCATTACAACCTGCCATCAAAGCTTCCTCTCTAAACATATCACCGGGTAAACTAGTAAGAGCAATCACAGGAACTAAATTTTGATTGTCTCTCAAATATTTAGCAACATTAATACCGTCTATTTCCGGCAACATTATTTCTAACAAGATTAAAGCAGGTTGATGCTTTTCTATTAATTTTAAAGCACTGTTCCCATCATTAGCAGTAATTGTGCGGTAGCCTAATAAGTTGACTATTTGTTTCGTTAACTGCAAGTTATCAGCATCATTATCAACTATTAAAACAAGTAAATCTTCAGAAAATATAGATAAACGCTTTTTCCAATAATCACCAAAATTAATCGATAAAAAGCTAGAAATGCAATTTTTATGCCCCTGTTGAATGCAATCAGAATAAGCCATAAAACACCCAGATAGTAAGTTAATAGTATCAATGAGGCAAGTACAAGCGATTTTTAAGCGCTTATTTCAATGGCTCTATTTTAAAACTAGTCACTGCTACCCGGCTCCAATGGAAGATGATGCAGCAAGCAGATATTTTTTATTTATCTCTCCTGGGAAAGATTGTTTTTATCAATCTTACTGATAATATTACATATTTATTTTATATTTATAAGGGTATAAGCCGTACTATTAATTTTTATTATTATATTCATTTAAAAAAATAATTTTATATTATAGGAGATAAATGAATAATCTACGCTGCTCATGCATTATGAAACAGTTCCGTTAATTAACCTTCCACCACTGCGAGAAACCCGGTTTCTTTACGATTTCACAACGAGATATTCATGCTTTCACTAATAGAAACCGGGTTTCTTTGAGGGAAATTGAGCAAGGTGTAACACATATAACAGTTCTGTTAATTAACCTTCTATGTAAAAATGCATTAATAACCAAACCTAAAAGTGATTCTAAAACCAATATTGATGAATGTTAATATTCCTTATTATCATCGTTTCTTCAAATAAATTTGTTGATAAAGCCTCTTCCACAGGATAGACTCCCGGTTTCTTCAACTTACCTTCTAGTAACAATTGAGCTATACTACCCGCACCATTACCGGCAGCTATTGAGGTATTTTCGTGAGCTAAAGTTGAACAATAACTGTTTGTTAAACCATTTTTTATCCCCGTGACTTCCGAGCGAATTGCTACACCAATACCGCTAAAATTATCGGTAACATCAGTCATAAAATGACTCACTTGAGATAGAAACTCTACACCACCAGAATTCTGAATCCAAGATTTAGGAAATATATTCGCCGCTATCCAGGTTAAATGGTTGTAAAAATCGGGAACCGAACCAAATTTAGTAACTACACTTTTTACTGTTGGAAAAGCTTTAGGTAAAGTGAATGTTTCCGGCATATCAAACCAGTAAACCCCACTTTTTCCATAAGGCTCGGGAAAAGCAACAGTTTCTCTCTCCGTATAGGGCTTAACCGTTTCCCAGTTGCCATTAATCCAGGCTTCAAAGGGATTTTGCAACCCTAGAAAAGTAGTTCGCATTACCGTCACACCAGCGCCACCAGAACCCCCTACAACATAACTTAAATGAATCTTTTCTGGTTCATCAAATTGTTCCACACACTGACGCACCATACTATTAGAAATACCGGGGAAAATACCTGTATTAATTATTGCCGTTACACCTTTTTGTGCAGCTTGTTCGTGAAGCCCTAATACTTTACTAGTATAAGAACGATGGTCGCTAACATCTACATAGTTGACACCTTCCTGAATGCAGATTTCTAAAACCGTAGTATCTCGGTAGTGAAAAGGACCAGCACAATGAACCAAAACATCGCTATTAGAAATAAGTTTCCGTAGTGTTTCGATATCGGCTAAATCTAAAGCAACATGCTTGAAGCAGGTTTCTTGCTGCTTTTCTATTGCTTTACGTCCGGTAACAGTAACTTCTGCTTGTGTATGCTTAGCTATATCTTGAGCAACGCTGTTACCTATACGTCCTTTTCCCCCTAAAATTAAAACCCGTTGTGTCATCGTCTTGCATTGGCTACGCTATATATATTTCATCAGTTTTATATATAGTTTGTCATCTGTAGTCGGGATGACATTACTTAATTCATGGGAGGATGCCAACCGCTTACCGTCCATCGTTTTCTGCAGAATTATATGTGGTTCGTAGTTGCGGGTGAGCGGCCAAAAAATTTTCGCGGGAGGGCCACAAACAAACCGAATGTTTGGGTTAGAAAACAAAAAATAAAAAT
>JBCBPQ010000339.1:0-6989 GCA_039820645.1 Cyanobacteria bacterium J06633_8
CGCAGTCATTTGTTGCGGTACTCAAAATTTGATTGCGTTCTTCCTCTGGTAGCGAAGCTAAGTATCTCTCTGCTGCTGCCCAGAGGATATCTGCTACTTTTTTAGAAATTGGCATGATTCTATGTAGAGTTAATTGCTTCTAGGTTAATGTGTTAGTTGAAAATTTCTGTTCGTGGAAAACTTAGGTGTAAATTTCCCATTGGGTAATTGCTTGAATGCGATATCTATTGGTGGTGGAAACTATTGCTCCGCGTGATATCAGATTTATCACAGTTGATTTAACAGACGTTAAATCAATCTCATTTAGCTTTGAAAAATTTCGCCAAACTATTCAAGTACACAACGGCGCAGAAACAAACTTTTCTTCTGATTGCAAGCCCCCACTATGCAAGTACAGAAAAGTTTGTTGTCTACCATACAATATCGCGCCGAATCAATCGATTAAACCTGTTTTGGCTCAAAAAGAAGCTATGCAGAACTATTAATACACAAAATAAAGAATTAAATATCTCCAAAGAAGCAGCATCAAAAGCAGTTAAAAAATTAGACCATATTGGTTTGCATTGATTAACAAGTTATCGAAAGTAAAAATCAAAATAACTACTGACCAATACAAAAATACTGAGTTTCGTAGAGGAAACCGAGGTTTCTTATAGGAAACGAGCGGCAGCCAGAACCTTTGTCAGATGGTGGTTTGAGAACCCCTCAGACAACCATAACTGCTGATGATAGATGCGAGCAGTTAATTTATTTTTGATTAGATGATGAGTCAGTATAAAAAATATCTCCAACTAATAATGGGAATATAATTTTTTTTTAAACCCTTATCAAAAATGATTATTATTATGTAAGCAACAGTAACTAATAAAGAATGGTGTAATGTATACTACAGATTCTCTCAAGGCAGAACTCCATGCAAAAGGATGGCGATTGACACCACAGCGCGAAGTTATTTTACGGGTATTCCAAAATCTACCTAAAGGAAAACATTTAAGTGCAGACGACTTATATGAATTGCTTGAAAAGCGTGGAGAAGAAATTAGTTTATCAACTATTTATCGAACTCTTAAGTTGATGACAAGGATGGGAATAGTCCGAGAGTTAGAATTAGCAGAAGTACACAAACACTATGAATTAAATAGAACTGCTCCCAATCATCATCATCATATTGTTTGCGCTCAATGTAATAGGACAATTGAGTTTGATAATGCAACTGTTCTCAAACAAGCGATGAAGCAAGTTGAAAAATCTGGTTTAGAATTGATTGATTGTCAGTTAACGATTTATGCAGTTTGTCCGGAAGCAATAAGCGAAGGTTTTCCTGCTGTTATATCTGAGAATTGGGCTTGTTCTCGTGCAGATAATACAGAAGACAAGTTAGAAGAAGATTTGCCTAGTAATTAGAGATAAGTGTTTAAAAAAGGTTTCTAAATAAATTCAATTTTGATTTGGGTTGCTAAACGCCGGATTGTTCAAAAATGATTCATCTGTTAAACTTTCCAAAAATTCCAATAAGTCTTTCTTTTCTCTTGGAGTTAGTTTAAACCCAATAATCAATTTACTTTTAAGAGGATTTTGACTTCCTACTCCCGCGTATTTATCATCATAAATAGTTCTACCACCTGCCGCATAATGGTCGAGAACTTCTTCCAAAGTAGCAATACTACCATCATGCATATATGGTGCTGTTAAAGCGATATTTCGCAAAGTTGGAACTTTGAATTTACCCATGTCAGAGGGTTTGTTAGTAATTCCATGTACGCCGGTATTATTAGTAGGATAGCCTCCTTTTTCGTCGATGTTATAGAGTCCGGTATTGTGAAAATTAATTTTCACAACATTTGAATTTTTTAAATGTCTATATTTAATTGAATCGCTAAAATTAAAACCACTATGGCATTGAGAACATTTGAAACGTTCGCTATTAAATAGTTTTTCTCCTCGCTTGGCAGCTTTTGAAATAGCATTTATTTTTCCACCATAGCGGTAATTATCATATGGTGAATTAGCAGAAATTAAACTACGTTGAAAACAGGATAATGCTTTAGTTAAATTATTCAGATTAATCTTATTATCACCTTTACCAAAAGCATCGGCAAACATTTTTTGGTAATTTACATCTTCTCGCAACATCTGTATAACTTTTTCTTTATCAGTCAAACCCATCTCTACTGGTATTTCGCCAAACATGGGAATTATTGCCTGTATTTCTAACATTTTCATTCCCGGATGTGCCCAAGTTAGAACTGAATTATAGGCTACGTTTGCTAAAGTCATAGAATTACGCGGGTGCTTTTCTCCCGTAGCTCCAACTGCAACTGGTTTTGGATCTGAAAATGCGAAAGCTTGAATATGACAGGAAGCACAGGAAAATTCTTTATTGACGGAAAGCCGTTTTTCGTAAAATAAATGTCTTCCCAATTTTATCTTTTCTTTAGTCATTGGGTTATCTGCGGGGATAACTGGTTTAGGAATCCAAGCGGGAATATCCCACACATAATCAAGGCTAGGATTGGAAGGTGTTGATAATACTCGACTTAAATTAATAGATAAGCAAAACGTCAACACAAAAACAGTTGTAAGAACAATCCCCTGCTTCCATCTATTTTTCATATGTTTCACTCAACTTAAAATAATTTTTTGTATATTAGCAGTGTTATCAAAAGTATAAGTAGGTTGGCATTGAAAATAGTAATTGGGATAAGGCTGTCTTGCAATAGGCTGTCTTGCAATAGGGGTAAGGGTTTGAGCGTCAAAAACATTTTGTAATATAGCTTGGTTTATTTGTGCCCACCTACTTATGCGCTTTAAGCTGTTGTGCATTAAAAATGCACAATACTCTTGGAAGAAGGAAGAAGGAAGAGGGAAGAAGGGACAAGAGTTGTAGCCATTAATCAATGCCAAATTAATATATAAGTTAAATGCGTAGCAGCTTATTCAAAAATGTTCTTACGGATGTTTGTTGATAAATAATTATTCAGGAATAGCCGCAAACCAAAATTGTCATTGCGACTGAAGCGCAGTATAGGGAAGCAATCCCACCGTGTCGGGAGATTACTTCACCTCTTGTAAGTAATGAAGCAATTTCGTCAATTTTGCGTAAGTCCTATTATTATAATTATTAGTAAGTATATATTTATTTATTTGTATAAAATTAATTATTAAAATTGAAACAAGTCGAGATGATGATTTTACTATTTCCAGTTAAATAAATTATTATTTGTGTAGTACAAATAATTTCAGATTAGTAAGCTTATTCTGGTGACATTCATTATCTTCCAATAAATCTTCCTCAATAAATCCGATTTTGTTCAATAAATAGATTGATGGAAGATTATGAGGATTTACTGTTGCTTCTATATAATTTAACTGTATTGTCTCAAATCCAAATCTAATCACTGCATTAAGTGCTTCACTCATCAATCCTTGTCTTCTGTGATTGACTAATATTTCATAACCTATTTCTGCTTTTTTGTTATCCTGGGTTAAATTTTTGTATCCACAGGAACCTATAACTTCATCATTCCCTCGTTTAGTTATTCCCCAACGAATTCCTTTTTGCTCCTCAAAACGTTTTTGCCATATTTTAATTATTTTCTCTACTTTTTCTCTAGTAGGTGCTTGATTAGTATTGGAATACATCACTGTCTGTGCATCAGACAAATTTTTTTGTATTGATACTGCATCGGATAAATTAATTTGTCTTAATATCAATCGAGGAGTTTCTAGTATGGGAAATTCACTCTGCATTTTTGTTATAATCTCTTGAAAATGTCAAACTATTTTTTATATATCAATGCTAATATTACTTTCATTTCCTCGATTTATAATAATATTTAAAATTTTATTAATATGAATTTTAGTATATATATTTTTTAAATAAATGGATAAAGATATGTATTTATAAATTATTTAATATGTGGATTATTTGATAGTTGGTAAGGTAGGCAGTGTAAACCCACCTTGTAAATAAGTTAATCCAAATTATCAGAAGCAGGACGAAGACGCTTAGTATTATCCTGTAAAAATGCAGAAGGCAAAACATAATTACCATCAACAGCAGCAAAGGTTGGAAGTTTATTTGTAACTATATCAATAGTTCCTTGCTGTTGGTTTATTTGATGTTTGTTTAGATAAATTTTATTTCCTTGTTCGTCATCAAGGGAAACAGTAAATGGAAGATTCAATGCGGTTGATTTTTGTTGTCCTAAGTCACTCGTATAAAGTTTTTGTGCTACTACATTGAGTCTAATTTTGTATTTTCCATCGGGTAATTGTTGATAAACTGCGTCGGTTAATCCTACTTGGTAAGTAATAACTGAGGAAAATAATTCGTTAATTGCTTTTCGCTTAGCAACTGGTGCTTTATTTAAAATTGCATCTCGTAAATCAAGTACTGTTGCATATGGTGCTTCTTTATATCTATACTTTTGCAAAAATTCCCGAATTCCAGATATTACTGCTTCTTTACCAATTAAATCTTCAATCAGTTCAAGTATCATACCCCCTTTATGACGAGCAATTGGTAATTCGTTATAAATGTCTGTTAAGGGAGGCTCTTTAAAATCAATTTTTCCTCTACTACGGAAGAAATCTCGCATCAATTGCTTTCTTGCTAAAAATTGCTCTTTGGGAGTACGTCGGGAACGTTGATACAGGGAATTAGCATAAGCGCTCAAAGCTTCACGGATTGTCATTCCACCTGCTACGTCTGCTGCTATAATTTGGTCTTCCCACCAACCATGAGCTAAAAGATATGTTGTCCAATCGATGATGCTTTCTTTTCCTAAACCTTTGGCTTGACTTTTCCAAACTAAGACTTCGGGAATACCAATGGTACCACCTTCAGAAAATACCATTCCGTCGTAGTAAACAAATTCTACTACCCGTACTTGTTCAAAAGGATATTTACCAAAAGTTTTCTCGTAAAATTCTAAAGCTTTACCAACTTGATTCGCAATTAGTTTTACGTTGTCTTCGTGGGGTGGATGGTAGTAAATTTCGATGGGAACTCGATAATTATTGTTTCGATAAATTTTGTAGCGTCCAGAATAAATGGTAAATTTACCACGATTTTGCTGTGACTGATAGCGGAAGTAATTTCTATCTCCTTGCGTCCATTTTTTAACTAGTTTTCCGGATGTAACTACAGATTGGTTTTTAGATGTACCGATAGTAACATCTGTATTTCCCCATCCTAAATGTGTCACCATTAAAGCCTGTTTTAATCCTACAGGGTCATCGTGCGATCGCATTCTTTCATCGAGGGGTGGTAAATCCAGTTTTTGTCGTAACCAAGCTTTTTTATGTTCTACCATCTTGGTGTAACCAACGAAGGGTAAAATAAATGGACTGTATAAATTGGTTCCATTTCCTACCACGTCGTTAGGATAAATCATATAGACATCATCGCTATCAACTTGGTTGCGAAATCCTTGAGGACGTTCGGTTTTAGTCACAAACTGCATGGTTTGCTTTTGTCCCGGTAACAAAGGTTTTTCTAAGTCATAAATATAATATCCCCATTTGGGATGAGCTTCCCGTAATTTTGCTCCGGGATATTTAACTTCGTCTAATTTTAAATTAATAAAGGTTAATAGATGGATTTCGCGGATAGGGGATTTAGTACGATTTTCTAATGTATATTCACCTTTAGCCAAGAAATAGCGTTTATCTGGATACAGTTCGATATTTAGCTCAGTATTTGTAACTACCGGCATAGGGAGATTTTCGTATTTTTTGAAACGCCGTTCTATTTGTGCTGCGGTTTCTTCTTTCCCTGGAGGTTGATATTCGTTAACTACGGTAGTGTTATAACCAATCCATCCCCCGACACCTGCAAACATTAATATCAAAGCTACTAAAAACCGCTTTATTCCCTTACTAGTATTTCTCCACGCTCGCTGCCAATCTTTAACCAGACTCTTATCAAAAGTACCTCTGGGATAAATAATATAGGCTAAAAGCATTAAAATAGCGCCACCAATTGCCCAATAAAGGGTATACCAAAGATGTCCGGTTAGTAAATGTCCGTAACCATTCATCAAGGAATATTCAATATCGTTGGTAGCAGCAAAACGATAGAGATTGTGATATAAACCTAAAGCATCTAGGGGAATTTTTGATAGAGAAATTAATACCACCAAGCCCATACCAGCATATTTATGACGGGTGAGTACTTGAGTAAAGATGGCGAGAACTGCTGTTAAGTAAAAATACGGTCCATGTTCTATAAACAGCATCTGAAAATACAGTGGAAGCTGAAAATAGTAGTAGCCATTGATAACTTGATAACCCAGCATTACCGCCATCGCTAACAGTAAATTGATTGTAATGATAGCGAAAAGCGCAGTTAGCTTTGATAATAATAAAGTCGCGTTAGAAATAGGTGTTGCGTCTATCACAGCTTGTAAACGAAGTTGGCGATCGCGCCAGACTAACTCGCCAGAATAAACTACAATAATAGCGAAAAGAATATATTCTAGATAAATATTAGCTGAGTGAATTAAAATATCGGTACTGGGATTGGAGTAATTAAAAGAACGAGTCCCCATGGCAGCGACAACCAAACTAATTAATCCAAATCCGGTTAATAATATAAACGCTTTTCCTCTCAAAACAGTATCCAGGTAAAACCATGTACGGTATATCCATTGTTGAAATAATATTTGTGGTGTTTTTTCTTTCAGAAACCCGGTTTCTTGTTGATTAAGTGACGAAATAATGGTGTTTCCACGAATAGAAACCGGGTTTCTTGGGATATATTGCTCCCTAATTCTTCCTCCACTTCCCCTGCTCCCCCTGCTCCCCCTGCTTCCCCTGCTTCCTCCACGGGATTCTATTACTTTCATCTAATAGCTGTGGTAACTCAAAAGCCAAAGTGCTAGAGCAATGAAAACACATAAAATCCGATTCCAAATCAGGGTTCCCCATTAGTTTGGCTTCAAAGTATTATTTTGAAATACCGTCCAAGTCAAAGTATTTTCTTC
>JBCBPQ010000340.1:0-6984 GCA_039820645.1 Cyanobacteria bacterium J06633_8
CCGTTAAGCGCGGACAAGCTATATCAGCAATTGGTTCAACAGGATTATCAACAGGTCCCCATTTACACTTTGAAGTCCGCAAAAATGGTAGACCAGTAAATCCCGCAAATTATCTTTAGGATTACAAAACATTACCCATAGTTATTGGGAGCGTCTTGCTCCCTGCTATAGTAATCCGAAATTATTTGTGAGAGCTTGATATGTAATGTTGGTTAATATAATCTGCTACTAAAAAAAAGAAAATTAGTTATTAGTTATAAAAGCAAACATTCAGGAGTTATAATTTTTTATTTTTCTCTTCTTTATTAGCTATCAGATAAACTTGTCCTCCTCATTAAGCGGAATATAAAACTCCATTTTTGGACGACGAGTAGAAGCTTGATCGCTACCTATTTGATTGTTTGTAATCAAAGTTAAACTACTTGCTTGTGAAGGGATTCCACCGGAAAAAACTAGCTCTCCTTTGAAAGTTGTACCGGGTGTAATTTCAAGTTGAGGATTTTTAGAGAGTGGTTGCACGTTATATTTATTCCCTAAATTATCTACTATTACAACTCCTTTACCGTGCAAATTGAGATATATGGTATGTCTAAAATCATTAGTTACGGCTAATTCTACAATAGTGTTTTCTCTATTCGATGAAATATAATTTAATCTTCCTACAGTACCATTGGGATGTGTTGCTTTTACGTTTAATTTTCTTTCGGTTAATAAGGTACTGGTTGTTTTTGCTTCAACTGGATTTTCTACAGTATCGACCTTTAGTTTTTTTGTTATTATTCTCCGTACTTGTATGTTATCAAACATTAATAACGTACCAACACACATCATCATCAAAATTGCAGATATTATTCCTAGTACGTAACCACTATTGAGTTTGTCTGCATTATTAGTATTCTCGATGAATTGATGCTTGAAATTTTTTTTATCCATATAAAACTACTTTTAATACTGTATAAGTATAAAGTAGCTTCATAGCAGTATTAACACTAGTTTTCGAGGTAACTATTTTATAGATTTTATGTAAATTGCGAGAAATTAATCAGTCTTCCGCATTTAATTAAATTAATTGTATCAAAAAAAACGCTTTAATACTTAAGTAGCCAGGAAAGGAAATAAAGGTTATAATGTTTATTAATGTCTAGGTTAAACTATTGCCTGCACAGCCTAAAAATATTAGGGCGCGTAGTTCAGTGGATAGAACATCAGATTCCGGTTCTGACGGTCGGGGGTTCGAATCCCTCCGCGCTCATTTTAGTTGAATAACACATTATTTGTCGTCGTTAACAAAATAATGTCGTTTAAAAGTTTTAATTCATTATCAAGTTGATATATATTGAGTTTTTCGGTTGAGTCCAATACACTCGAAACCTCACCCTCGTTCCCTCTCCCCTCGTTGACTTTTCAGGTGTCGTTGTTAGATAAAGTAAATTTGATATTGCTGGAATCTCCGCCATTTAAAGTAAATATTCCATTTTGGCTATCAATAGTAGGAACTTCATTGTTTGCTTCATCAACATCAGTAACGCTAACAGTCAAGCTTTGGGTTACAGTTTCACTTCCGTCTGTTACAGAAACATGAACTTGATCATTGTTACCAGCATCGGTATCAGCACAAAAAACGCAAGTAATATACAATACATTTAATTTGATATTTGATGTAAAATTTAGATTTTTTTGTTACTTTTTGTAACTAGTTAAGCTTGTGTTTTTATCTGATAAAAATCAAATTTTTATTCCATAATGTGGCGTTGCTGATTTGAAGTATGAATTAGATTTAATTGAAAACCGAAACACTTGTAGAGACGGCGCGCACATTGCAACGTCTCAAAAAGTGAATTCATACCCGGATTCAGCAACGCCCATAATTTTTTACCTCCCCATCCCATCTCCCCTTCCCCCACCTCTAGACAACAGCAGGATGTAGAATAATCAAGTGAAACTCACGTCTAGTTTCGAGTTTAAGAAATCTTTCCTGTAAAGACTGCCATTGTTGCCATAAATCATAACGATTTTTCTTCAACAAGTTTACTAAAGTCGGAAGCTCTTTACTAACTTTCGATTTCAGCACTTCTTTTAGCCACTCGTCTAAAATTACGCTATCCTGTATTGAACCTAAAATTTCTTGAATCTTTTTTACTTGTGCAAGATAGTTTGCGTATCCTTCACCATAGAAACTGGTAAATAATTCCATCTGATACCGCAATCTTTTCGCTTGCTTGCGTAAACCATGTAAATCTTCAGCGAAATCCGTCGAGAATTGTTTTTCTACTTGTTTCTCATCACAGTTAGTCGAAATAACAACTTTATTTTCTTCTACTGTAGTTCCTATTAACCAACCAGGATGCAGCAAAAAACGACTCAATTCAGGTAAAAGTAAATCCGGTAAACTTTGTTGAATTGTTAAATTTGCTAATTGAAAATAATCGGGTTTTTCCAACCATGCTTGCAATCCGGTTTTCAAAGATTTGTAACGTTCGCTTTTAAATAATGCTTTTACATCTGCCACTGCATCTACACGCTGTTCTTCTAAAGTATCAATAACTTTATCTAAAATTGCTCTTTCTTTTTTAGGTAGTTGTGGCTTATATGTAGTAACTAAAGTTTCTTTTAAGACATCTAAATCTCTTAGACAACCCAGGCAAGCAGCAATTTTCTTAATATTTTTATCGTTAACCGACTTAGGAAAATTGACAATAGAATTAATACTAGTTACAGTAGTACGCAAACGACGCATACCGACGCGCATTTGATGCAAAGCTTCTGCATCTTTATCGTTTTTGACTGATTTTTCCCATTTCCAAATTTTGTTGAAATTTTTGTCAATCGCACCGTAAGTGTAATCTTTTAAATTTTTTACTTTAGGTTTAGTCGCTAGTATCATAATATTTCAATTTTTTAAGAACAATGTTTTACTTCAAACTTATTATTGAATATTATCACCGGATTCATTTATAGACATCAGTTTTGATATTTTTTTATATTAACTGTTTCCCAATTAAGTTAGATATTTTAAATTCAGTCTCTACTTTAATTCATATCTTGCACCTCGACGAGAAACCGGGTTTCTTGCAAATCACTTAACGAGTAGGATTTTAATTTAGGAGAAACCCGGTTTCTTTGTGCTTGTTGAGCTTGGGGTGCAAGATATGTGTTAAGAAATATTAATGAGAGTTTTTGAGATTAAGCTATTTGTCTGGAGATATATTTATAAAAATATTGTTACTTATAGATATTGAATTAGAAGTATTATTAAAAAGTTTGCAATATAAGTCAATATATTTTAAGCATAAACAAGTATAAAAAATGCATTACTCACCTTTAACAAGTAAAGTTTTACTCAGTTTCGCAGATAATTTTGCTGAATATCATCATGACCTTTCAGCATTATTATTAACACCAGACAAACATTTATGGTTGGGTTCCGATGAAGGTTCTACAATTGAACGTCTTTCGTTTATTGACAAGCAAAACTTTGGAGAACATAAGCAGTATCGGGTAGCAGAATTTTTTGATTTACCAGCACCCGAAGAAGAAGAAATTGATATTGAAGGATTGGCATATAGCGATTATTACTTATGGTTAATAGGTTCCCATAGTTACAAACGAAAAAAGCCGAAGCCCGATAAATCAGATGTGAAAAACATTAAAAGACTGACAAAAGTAAAAACAGAAGCAAATCGTTACATTATTGGACGTATTCCGCTGGTAAATGATGAACTCATTGGTGAATGTCCTCATCCGGAAAAGCCAAAGGAATACTTGAGTGCAAGGAAACTACAGATAACAAATAAAGGTAATTTGTTGATGGAAGCTTTAGCAAATGATTCCCATTTAGGCTTTTTTGTTAAAGCAGAAATTCCCGGCAAAGATAATGGTTTTGATATTGAAGGAATAGAAATTTCTCAAAATCGGATTTTTTTAGGTTTACGCGGTCCCGTGTTGCGAGGTTGGGCGATAATTTTAGAAATAGAACTGCAAGAATCTAATTCACCGGGATTACTTGATTTAAAATATCTGGGAATTAGTGGAGAAAAATACAAAAAGCATTTTGTATATTTAAATGGCTTGGGAATTCGGGATTTATGCTGGGATAATCAAGATTTATTGATTTTAGCCGGTCCCACAATGGATTTAGATGCACCTATAAAAGTTTATCGTTTGCAGGGCGGGGTTAATTCAGATGAAAACGTGCTTAATTATCCTCAGCCAGTACTTGATATTCCTTACGGTAAAGGTAACGATCGCGCAGAGGGAATTACTTTATTTGAAGAGATTACGGGAGTCAAATCCCTATTAGTAGTTCATGATTCTCCCGCAGAACATAGATTACAGGGAAAAGCTAGTTTAATTGCTGATGTCTTACAGTTGAACAGCGAGCCGCGAGCAGTTACTTATTCTTGATGATTTTACCAGTCCTTCGGGCTGAAGTAATGAGTAATGAGTAATAAGTAATAAGTAATAAGTAATAAGTAATAAGTAATAAGTAGTTATAGCCCGTTGTTGGTATAAAGCCTCCTCAAACACGTCGGAAAAATAAAAATATAATTCAATTATTGAATCCTCTGGCTTCAGACAGAGGTATTACTTATTACTTGTGAAAATACTCAAGCAATTTTAGCTTGATTTTGCCCAATATTAGATTTAATAATCGCCTTGAGCATTTTATCACTTGCCATCCTTGCACCTGATAAATTTCTCGCTGTCGGGCCAATCTGTAAAGCTGCTAATCCACCCATAATAAATAACGAACATCCGTGCCAACGTAAGTTGTTATCTAAAACGGGTAAACCATTGATTACAGGTATTGGATATGCTTGCAAAACTTCCTTTAATAAAGGTTCTGAATTGACATCAAAACGATTTCCGGTAGATAACCAAATGCGATGAAATTGTTTTTGCTCACCATTAGTAAATTTCACCAACCATTGATTATCCGTCCATTCAGCTTCAACAACCTGCGTGTTTTCCTGAATTCTCAACTTTCCATTATGGGCTTGTCGTCTTAACTGCGTTACCATTGCAGGAGTCATAGAACCACCATTTCGCGCTTGTTGAATCATTTCAAAACGCTTTTCAAAATTTGATTCTGCAAAAAATCCTTTGAGATATTTTGGTCCCAACCAACCAGCATCCGCATCAAATATCTTTTCCTGTAACTGTCGTCGCATCGATATCTGTACTTCGGCTCGACGAGACATTGCACCTACCGCTAAATGTCCGCTTGTTAACCCTCCACCAATAATTAATACTTTTTCACCAGCTAAATATAGTTGACGTAAATCTACTGCCTGAGAATGACAAAGTTTATCTTCGGGATAATTTTGGTTAATTTCACTTATCCAATCAGGTATTTGTAGTTGACTGCTACCAGTTGCTAATACTACCCGACGAGCTAATATTGATTTTCCCGAACCCAACCACAAACGAAACTGCGATCCTAAAGGATTATTTAATGGTTGAATTCGAGTTATCTTTTCACCAATAACTATATTCTCTACATCCCAACGACGAATTACATCCTCACAAAAATCATTAAATAACCTAGTTCCCGGTAAATCATAGGGAGGAAAAAATTCAGAAGAGCGAGACTCTGCAAACTTACGTAATCCAAAGGGATTGGGATCTGGATGATGAACCGCAGGAGAACGTAAATGCGGTATTTCTAATGCTGCAAATTGATGCTCCCACCGAGCAATCCATTTTCCACTGGGATCAAATACTGCAATTTTTGAACGGATTTTCTGACGTTTCTGTAGCAGATGAGTAACTAAAGTCAGAGAGTGAACCCCAGCACCGATAATTGCTAAATCGATTTTTCTCAAAAGGTGTGGTGGATTACTTTCCATAAAATTTAACAATCATGATAATCGTTATCATTATCATATTAGATTTTTGCTGGGTGTCAAAATCTTGATTTAGCAAATCTTGCTTATTATTCCTACTTGCGCTTCACTTCCGTAACTTCGTGCAAAACCCTTTGGGAAAGACTTGACTTTCTTCGTCTCGGACGAGTTAATATACCTTCCGAAGGACTAAATAATAATGCTAATAAAAATAAACCGCAAATAAATAATACAATAGACGCACCGGAAGGCACGTTTTGATAATAGCTAATATATAAACCGCCAACGCTACCAATGATACCGATTACAGAACCCAAAAGCATCATTTGATGTAGCTCTTTTACTAATAAATAAGCCGTAACTCCAGGACCTATTAATAAGGAGATTACTAATACTACTCCCACAGCTTGCATACTGGCAATAATTGTTAACGTAATTGCGGCCGTCAATCCAAACTTAATAATATTTACTGGTAGTCCGCTGGCTTGCGCTCCTAATGGGTCAAAAGTGTAAAATAGCAATTCTTTGTAACAAATTTGAACCAATAATAAGGTAACAAATGTAAGAATTAAAGTTCTAAAAACATCTTCTGTCGTCACCCCTAAAATATTCCCAAATAGAAAATGATGCAAATCAACTTTACTTTTCAGAACGCTAATTAGCATAATACCCAACGCTAAAAAACCCGAAAAAACCAAAGCCATTGCAGCATCAACTTTAACCCGAGACTGCGATTCTATCCAAGCAATCACAAAAGTGCTGAAAGTTCCGCAAACGAAAGCACCCAAGAAAATATCAATCCCAAGAAATATTGCGATCGCGATTCCTGGTAAAACAGCATGAGCAATTACATCACCCAATATTCCCTGACGCTGTACAATTAGGTAAGAACCGACAACAGAACAAAGAACACCCAAGCAAGCAGCAATCAAAAAAGCATCTCGCATGAACCCAAAACTAAGCGGTTCCAAAAGAAAATTTAACATTATTGGTACGTAGTTGCGCTTTAGCGCCAAACATCTTGAGTAATAACTAATAACAGAAACATGATTGGTACGTAGTTGCGCTTTAGCGCCAAAAATCTTGAATAATAACTAATAACAGAAACATGATTAGTACGTAGTTGCGCTTTAGCGCC
>JBCBPQ010000341.1:0-6953 GCA_039820645.1 Cyanobacteria bacterium J06633_8
ATCAACTATCAACTATCAACTATCAACTATCAACTATCAACTATCAACTATCAACTATCAACTATCAACTAACAACTAACAACTATCAACTAACAACTAACAACTATCAACTATCAACTAACAACTAATATGGTAGAAACACCACAAAAAACAACAGCCAAATTACCACCATCAACTCATGAATTTGCAGAAGTAATTCACCGCTTAGAAGCTGGTGGTTCGATGTTACCGGATAACCCCGAAAACTTGATGCAAATTATCGGTATTTATAAAGCATATGCCGTTCCGATGGATTTTTATTGGCGCGATTTACTTTATATTGCCGAAAGAGAATTTTTAAATCCTTTTCCATTTTTTAAATATTTCCTACCTGAAGAGTATTTACAAAGACATAATCATTATGCTGGCGATGATGCCGATTTAAGAGTTTGGCGGGGTGAAGCCACAGCACATCCCGAACTTTTAGAATTTATAAAAAAAGGTGAAACTACTAAAATGCCAAAATTATGGCATCATTTGTTTCACGACAGAATAAATATGGAATTCGCCGAAGCCTGTATGCGAGCTATGCTTTGGCACGGTAAAGATATGGGTTTAGGAAAGTTTGATGATTATTTAGATACCGAAGAATATAAGCAAAATGCAGATAGAGCAATTAAAGCTTACTTTAAGGGTAATCCTGGGATGCAATTGCTCTATAAACTTTTTCCAGATATGTTTTTAGAGCAGTGTCGTCAAGCTTCCTATTATTCCAACTTAGGTTTATTTTGGGAAGTAATGGCACCAGTTTTCTTTGAGATGTCGGATATGTATGACGAAGGGAAACTGACAACCGTACCGGAAGCAATGGATTTTTTAGTTAACGGTATTTTTGCAATCGCAGGTCGTCCAATTTATCATCATGTTTATGTTGGGAAAGAGTGTTACGAAGTGATTCCCAAATCAAAAGGTTTTACATGGTTATATGAAGCAGCATTACCTTATGTAGAAGCTATATTTTATCGTACATCACCTTTCCGGGGGACAAAATCTTATAACGCTCAAGCAAAGCAAGTACCTTCAGAACAAAAAGATTTTCATTATGGAATTCTGTACGCTGATGTATTTCCTATCGGTACCGCAGGAATTCCCCCAACATTATTAATGCAAGATATGCTGCACTTTTTACCGCAATATTTAGTTGATTATTATCAACAATATTGTCGCAGTACGGATGATATGTTGATTCAATTAGGAATCAGTTTTCAACGTTCGATGTACAACGTAACATCGGCAGTAATTCAAGCATTACGCACCGCTCTTTTGTATCCTTTAGATGATGAAAACCCCGAACATTTACAAGCAAATCGGGACTTTTTTGAAATGCAGTTAAATAGGTTTACTCGTGCCGATTATGGAATGAGAGATGCTGCGAGGTTGAGGGATATTCAGCGACAGGATTATCGATAGACCCAGATCCCCCCAACCCCCCTTATTAAAGGGGGGCTTTTTTGATCAATAGTAAATTTACTGTGGTTATTTAGAAAAATACAAATTTATATTGTGTTTACAAAAAAACGCTCCATTCCCCCCTTCTTAAGGGGAGCCACTCCGTTGCGGAGGTTCCCTCCGTTGTAGGAAGTGGCGTGGGCTAGGGGGGATCTAACCGAGAATTGAGCAATCAAGAAAGATTTTCAATCTCACTAACTCCCCTTATTAAAAGGAGGCTTTTATATGAATAGTAAATTTACTGTGGTTATTAAAAAAAATACAAATTTATATTGTGTCTATAAAAAAACACTCTATTTCCCCCCTTCTTAGGCACTTACAAGTAATAAATTATCCCACCGTCGGTGTTGCCCGATAGGGCAACACCACTATACGTCTAGGTTTTGTTCGGAATATTTATAAAACGGTGGGATAATTTATTTTTTGGATCTCCCTTAAGGGGGCTAGGGGGGATCTAACCGAGAATTACGTAATGACGAGAAAGAAAAAATTTATTAAAACAGCTTACCATCTACCCTATAATCAAAAACTTGTAGAAAAAGCCAAAGAATTACGAAAAAATATGACCTCAGCAGAAATAAAGCTGTGGAATTACTATTTAAAAACACTAAAAATTAGATTTCTAAGACAAAGACCGATTGATAATTTTATAGTAGACTTTTATTGCGCCAACTTGAAATTAGTAATTGAAATTGATGGGGAAAGCCATTTTACCGATGAAGCAAAAAATTATGATGCCCAAAGAACATTGATATTAGAAAATTATGGGCTTCAAGTTATTAGATTTACAAACGAACAGGTATTTAAAAACTTTGAAGGTGTATGTGAATCTATAGAAAATTATTTGAATCGATAATTGAAGTTTCATATGATGTTAATTTTTAAAAATTTATGGGAAGTATAAAATAGGTGGTTATAGACACGATCATGTTTATCTTTGGCAATATTATTGTCGTCAATGGCTTCAAGAAAAAGGAATTTACACTAATTCGGGAGTAAAACCTTATAACCAACCTAAACCTTACAAAAAACGAGAGCGCCAAAACAAACTTGAACAATGGAATAATGAAATTGATTACCTTGAAAAATAAGCTACACAATACTGCGAAAACATTGATTTTCACATAACTTAATTTCTAAATTCATATCTTAAAAAAATCTCAGTCTATTTCAATGGACTTTCGCTATTAGACAGAGGCTTGCAAACCCTGACGGTTAAAAACGAATTGTAATAACTTAACAATTAAACTAATATCCGTTCCCCAAATAAATATTCAACTATCTTCACAAAAGAATCAATAAATAAAGTAAAAAAATATCACATTAATTTCAAAATCCCTTACATTCCTTAAAACTCATTCAAACTTCTTAAAAATAATTCTTACCCCCAACTAACCCAAAGGATAAGAATTATTACATTTTAATTTTTCATTTAATAATATTTTTAAGAGTGTCAAAGAAATCCGGATAGGAAACCGATGCAGCTTCCGCACGATTAATCTCAGTTGAACCAGATGCATTTAAAGCCGCAATTGCCAAACTCATAGCAATACGATGGTCAGTAAAACTGTCAAGTTCGGCACCAGTAAGTGGTGTACCGCCAATGATTTCCATACCGTCGTCTAATTCGGTTATCCTAGCTCCCATCGAGTTAAGTTGATTCGCCATTACAGTAATGCGATCGCTTTCTTTAACTCGCAATTCCGCAGCATCTTTAATCACAGTCGTACCTTCGGCAAATACTGCTGCAACGGCTAAAATGGGAATTTCGTCAATTAGTCTTGGTATGATGTCTCCCTCGATGGTACAACCTTTAAGCTTACTCGAACGTACCCTTAAATCGGCTACTGGTTCTCCCGCAACTTCCCTTTCATTTTCTCGGGTAATATCGGCCCCCATCATTTCCAAAGCTTCTAAAACACCAGTTCGAGTCGGATTAACGCCAACATTTTCCACTAATAATTCGGAATCTGATACAATTGCTCCAGCTACCAACCAAAAAGCTGCCGAACTAATATCTCCCGGTACAACTACGCTTTGTCCGTATAGTTTTACCGGTCCGTTGACGCTAACGCTGTTAGTTTGCGTATCAATATCTAACTTTGCACCAAATGCTTGTAACATTCGTTCGCTATGGTCGCGAGATAGTGCTGGTTCGGTAACGGTAGTTTTGCCTTCAACTGATAAACCAGCCAGCAAAACACAAGATTTAACTTGGGCCGAAGCTATGGGAGAATGGTAGTGAATCGGTTTGAGGTTTTGTCCGCGAACCGCTAAGGGTGCTTTCGAATTATTCTCTCTTCCCCAAATTTGCGCTCCCATTTGTTCCAGAGGTTTAACCACACGAGACATAGGACGCGAACGTAAGGAACTATCCCCCGTAACGGAAAAAAAACGTCCCTCATGGGATGCCAAAATTCCTAACATCAGTCGCAACGTGGTACCAGAATTGCCAGCATCTAAAACATCAACTGGTTCGAGTAAATTGCCCAAACCAATACCCTTAACCCGTACTAATTCTGTATTCAAATCGGAAACAACAGCTCCCATCGCTTGGAAACATTTAGCTGTACTGCGGGGATCTTCTCCCAACAGTAATCCTTCGATACGAGTTTCACCTTCAGCGAGTGCCCCCAGCATCAATGCTCGGTGGGAAATAGATTTATCCCCAGGTACTCGAATGTTACCACTCAAGGATAGTCCCGACGACCCTCGCCGAACAACTAACTTGTGGGGGAGGTTTTGTTTTATTTCTACGGTTATAACAGAAGCCGACATGTTTGATAAACTGGCGTGTGACTGTACGGGAAGCTATATCTAAGCAAAAACTTAATGTATAAACTTCCTCGCCCTTTATCCTACCGCTAAACCCGGCACCTAAACCCAATATTTAGACTTATTTATCCAATAGCTTCTCATCCCTACCCCTCTCATGCTGACTCACCAACGCAAACCTGTTTGCTTGTCCTTGATTTCCACAGATTTACCAGTCCAATCTGTTGTAGAAACTGCCGCTACTTTATATCAAAAAGATAGCCAGCGCTTCCATTTACTATTGAATGCCCCCCCAATCAAAACCGAGCAACAAGCGAAAACCCAAAATTCGCAAAACCTGCTCTTTACACCAGCCCAAACCAATCCTCGCGTTTCAAGTAGTCCGAGAATTTTGTGGTTAGAAATATCCCCTTACAGAGTCATAATGACAATGCAAGGTAACCCACACCTAAGTTACCGTCACTTCTGGGAAAAAGGGGTTTACGGCATGAGCCGTTATTGGTTACCTAACGAATCCTTACAAAATAAACAGCCAATTCGCTTGAGAAACTTTACTCGTAATCTTAAGTTGACGGGAAATCCTCTACCAGAAAACCTAAGAGTTGAATACGAGTTGTGGGCTGGAAAAGTTCAGTTAGGACATTACATCCTCAACTTAGAAATTCAAAATTAGACATTAGTAGTTAGTTATTAGTAGTTAGTGGTTAGTAGTTAGTGGTTAGTTGACAAAAACAACTTTTCATGCTTATCGCTACTAACTACTTTCACCGGTCGGGTGTGGATCATCAAATATCAACTATCCACTATCCACTATCCACTAACCAAAATAATCCGGCTCATTCCCCGGTTTCCATTTAATATTGCAACCAATACTTGGTTTTTGTGATTCTGTTAATGATTTACTCGCCAATACGGCATCTATAGCACTTCGTAGATCTTCACCGGTTACTGGTTTACCATTGCTTGGGCGACTATCATCTAATTGTCCGCGATAAAAAAGTTTTTGCTCGCCATCAAATAAAAAGAAATCAGGAGTACAAGCAGCAGTATAAATCTTTGCAGTTTCCTGGCTTTCGTCGTAACACAAAGGAAACTTGAAATCTAATTCTGTTGCCATTTCTTTTAATAAATCTGGCGCATCATCGGGATAATTTTTAACATCATTCGCACTAATGGCAACAATTCCTAAACCACTTTGTAAATAATCTTTTCCTAACTGAGCTAATTCTTGCTGTACATGCTTTACAAAGGGACAGTGACGACAAATAAACATTACGAGTATTGCTTTTTTATCCGTAAACGTAGCAAGAGAAATAGTTTCCCCAGATACTACATCAGGTAGTTGAAAATCAGGAGCCTTTGTACCCAAAGACAACATTGTTGAAGCTGTTAAAACCATAGGAAAGCACCTAGAATAAAGTTCAGATTAAAAAGAAAATTATTGTCAGATATTGGTTGTAAATTTTTAATTGTCAACTTTTGATAAATTATACGCTTTTATTAATTAATTTAAATCTTAAGTTAGAAAATTATCAATTAGCACTAGTTATTTATAGACTATTTATTAAGAGCTTCCAAGAAGTCAATTTTACAAAGAAGGAAGAAGTTAGGAGGAATAAGGTATGAGTGTAATTAAAAACTTTAGTTGTGGGTAGGCCGCCCACTAAAAATAAATATTTATTTCAAGGCACGTAGTGCGATGAAATAATGTGTCCTTATTTCAATCCCACGTTTTTAAACGTGGGTTCAACTTCGGCTCTTCCTTCTGTTATGGTCGATGGGGAGTATTACCTCCCGCAGCTCCAATTCAGATCCGGACGTGCGCTTTTCAGTGCATCCGGCTCCTAGATATTCTAGTCCGTAGACTTGCCCATGTGGTGTATTTGGTGACAGCTTCTATGTATTGCTACCAGATTGCTGTTTTTCCAATTATCGTGATTACCATCCTTATGGTGGAGATGAATTGTTTCATCGTCTATAAAGTGGTGTCCACAATATCCACATTTGAAATCTTGCTTCTTAAGCAAGTTCGCGGTCGTATCGTTGTAGAGCTTATATTTGCGCTTGCTCCAGTAGATAACATCACCGTCATATGGCGATTTATCTCCGGTGACAGCAGTATGCTGATTTAAGGCATACCCAACGACGGGAAAAGCCTTCTTACTCAGTTCAACGGCTTCCCTAATGTTTCGAGATTTTGTGTTGAACTTCAAAGTAGCTCTATGTCCGAGTGCCCACATTGAATATTTAGAGCCACTAAGCTCACAATATCTGTGGTAATTCCTCCATCCGCGATATATCGGGGCTAAAAGTTTAGCCTTATCCGATATACTCAACCTCGGCTCGTTGATGATAGCTTTTAACTTCTTGCGAACTGCGTTAGTATTGTCCTTAGATGGGAAGCTACGGAACCTGCCATCTTGGCATACCTTACATTCCCAGCCAAGAAAGTCAAAGCCCTTGGTCACCTTCGTGATTCGGGTTTTACTTAGATTGATTTCCATTCCACGAGCGTTTAAGAAATTCTCAATAGAACTGAGTATCTTATCCGCGTTATCATCCGGTTTGAGGAAAATAACCATGTCATCCGCGTAGCGAACTGACGGGTGTATTTCTTCGATACCGTTTAGTGCTACATTGGCTAAAAGCGGGCTGACCACTCCACCTTGCGGTGTTCCTTGTTCGGGAAA
>JBCBPQ010000342.1:0-6921 GCA_039820645.1 Cyanobacteria bacterium J06633_8
CCAGAATCCGTTCATGTAGATAAAATTTATCGTACACAAAAAAATAGAGCTTGGTGCAAAGAAAGAGGTATTAGAATCAGTGGACCGCCTTTAGGAAGACCACCTGCTAACTGTCTTCAAGGAGAAAAAGAAACAAGCCGCTTCGGATGAGAAGATTCGTAGTTCAATTGAAGGTAAATTTGGACAAGGTAAGAGAAGATTTAGCCTCAATTGTGTAATGACTAAACTTTCTCATACTTCTAAAACTGCCATTGCAATAACTTTTTTGGTTATGAATCTTTCCACTTATCTCTCACGTTTATTGAGAGCTTTTTTATGCCTATTTTTTAGCAATTCACCTTTTTTACGGTTTAATATTAGCAAACATTATAATTTAATTGGTTTTTCTAAACAAAAACTTATTTTTAGCCCTTCCTTGAATAACTAATAAATCTCCGTCTCACTTTCTTTTTACTTTTTCAGCAAGCCCTAAGTACGGTATATACTCCACCAGAACACCGGAAACAAGGTTATGCCAGTGCTTGTGTTGCAGTTTTAAGCCAAACTTTGCTCGAGAAAGGATACAAATTCTGCTTTTTGTTTACTGATTTATCTAATCCAACTTCTAACAAAATATATCAACAAATTGGTTATAAACCTGTGGCTGATTGGAATAATTACGCCTTCTATTAAATCTTAAGTCAATAGATAAGAGTTAGATAACTTACTGCGGCTCTTGAGGTATATTCAAACGTCTCCCAAGTCTGTCATAAACCAAAACATCCCACTGCCCGTTCAAAGTATACTCAAAGGCAATCCTGTTACCGTCAGCACTAATTGTAGGATTGCGGACTTCCGCTTGAAGATTACCTGTCAAATTACGCGACTGACGAGTTTCCTTGTCGTACAGAAAAATATTACTTCTTCCCTCCCGAGATGCAGCAAATACAATGTATCTAGCATCTTGAGAAACTGATGGATGACTGGCGATCGCATCAAATGAATTTAGTCCGGGTAGAGTAATTAAACTGCGAGTTACCCTATCAAACATATAAACATCTTGACTGCCACGACGGTCGCTGGTGTAAACAATATATCTATTAGAAATATGTGGATTTAATTCCGAAGCACCAGAATTAAGACCCCTACCACTATTATCAAATGGGTAGCTCAATATACGTGGAGAACTACAAGCACACAGTAAACCTAAACTAGTAAATAAGCAAATTGAAATTAACTGTTTGGGAATTGGGAATTGGGCATTGGGCATTGGGCATTGCTAACTGTTAATTGGTAATATTTAGAAATTTATAATATTAACTTTTCTTCTCCCTTTTCCCACTCTCCTCTACTCCGGTGGCGCACTCACTGGGGCACCATTAGGAATATCCAATTCTACATTGGCTCCTCGATCGAGGACTTCAATATCCCATTGACCGCGAATGGTTGTTTCAAATACAACATATCTGCCATCTGGGCTGACGCTGGGATTTCTTACCCAGCCGTTATAGGTTGGGGTGAGAATTTGGGATTGTCCTACAGCACGGTCGTAAAGTCCTACCACTGGTCTACCACGGTCGGTAGTACTGTAAACTATATAACGCCCGCTATAACTGAGGCTGGGACTTTCTGCGATTGCATTACGGCGATTCAAACGCGGTGTAGGAATCAACTTTTGCTGCTCTAAATCGTACAATAATAATTGCTGAGTACTGCTACGATTGGATACAAATGCTAAAAACCGACCGTTTCCACTTAAAGCTGGTTGTTCTTCGGTGTTGCGAGTATTCAGAGAGTTAGAACCAATAGGAACATCATTGTAACTACAAGATACAATCAAGCTAACCAAACTAAGACAAAGACTCCAACGAAATTGTAATTGGAGCCAGATAAGGGGGATAATTTTTTTCACCTTAATCAATTTTCTCTGGTTTTAGCGCTAATCTCCTAATTATTCGTCGTCCAATTTAACTTCCGGTGGTTCGTCTTTCTCATCTTCTAAACGAACAATTGGGTTGTAATCTTCATAATCGGTAGGTATAACCTCATCCATTCCACCTCTTTCTCTTCTGGGATCTGAATCTCTCCTAGGGCGACGCGTTCTTGAAGTTCTTGGTTGAATAATATCTTCTTCACTTCTTCGGCGAGTTGGTCTTTCATTACTCCGACGAGGTGTTCTTCTTTCTTCAGTAGGAGAATTATCCCAACTATCTATTGGTGGAGAAGATGAATCCCAATCGCTTTGTTCAAGTCTTGATGTACTACGGTTGGTAGTACGCCTGGAACTAGAAATACGACGACGAGGTGGTCTATCGTCTTCAATTCTCTCTATATCATTACGACGTTGCGGACGACGGGGGGCTGGATCGTCATAATATTCACTACGAGATGCACGACTGTCTCTACTTCCGCGAATTTGAGGACGTGGCGGACGTTCTTCTTCATAATATGGGTCATAAGGTAAAGGATCTCGGTCGTAATCTTCGACCTCAGCACCATATCGACCCCGGTCATCATAATCATAACGGTCGCTGACATCCCGCTCGCGGTCAACAATAGGCGTGCTACGTTTGGCTTGCTGAGTGGCAATACCCCGCAGACGAATGCTTTCATAAGCAAAATATACAGTTGTTCCAACTAGAAGCAGTTGACCAAATTGTAAAATTGGGTCTAATCGCCAACCTTGAAAAATAAAAATAAAGCCGCACAATAAGCCGACAGCAGCAAAAAATATATCTTGGTCGCGTGAAAGTTCTGGACGTACAGTACGCAGAAAATATAGTCCGGCTCCAGCAACAGCTAGAAAAATTCCTAAAATACTTGCTGGGTTAGTTCCTATATTTACCTGAGCCAGAATGCTGGCTGAGTTCAGCCCATAAGTTAGCATTGTTCTTTTCCCGATATCAAATCTATGTTAGCGACTCACAATTAAAATTGTTTAGCAGCAAGCAAATATAAATGTAAAGACGCGAATTGTCTGACTCCTAACTGGAGTTATTCAATACCGCGTCTTGACGGGCAACCTTGAAATTGTTAATTAAAGTTAACAAGACTAGGCTGGTCAATTAAGTATAACTCGTCCTCTGTATGAGGAATAGTTAAAACCTAGTCTGGCTAACAATTAGCTAAGGAATTTATTTTATCTTTAAGAAACGCAGTCCTCCAGGCTTCTGTAGGAATTCTAAAAACGTTGAATTTTATCTCTCTGACTAATGAAAATTAGTGCGACTGTTGCGGGGATAACAACAATTACACCACCCAAAGCTAAGCTCCAAAGAAAATTTGCTAAAGACGGAGTCATAGTTACAACCTTTTTTTACATAATTCTTTCTAATATTTTAATACCATGAAACGAATCGCAATAAGTCTTAATTGTAAATAGGGCACTCGTGAATCAACAATATGTCAGTAAAAACTGATTGATTTGACAAATCAGTACAAATGGGCGCTAAAGTCGCGAAGCGGGTTTCTTAGTGGATATTGAACCAGATAAATCCTCAAAAATTGTATTAACCTGCTTGATTTTATTCAATCTCCGACAGAGTATGACAACTCAGCTGACGATAAAATAAGATCGAGATTTGAAAAATCTTCAAATATATCTTTAGCTAAGTTATTTTTTCTTCAGATTAACCATTAATTCAAACCATGAGTACCCTTGACCTTACCAATTTGATTCTCAGCCTTCTATTAGGGTTGATGACGTTTTTATTTATTTTCCGGATTATTTTAACTTGGTATCCCCAAGCGGAACTGAATCGTTTTCCTTTTAATGTGATTGCAAAACCTACCGAACCATTTTTAATAGTATTGCGTAAACTAGTACCACCTATAGGTGGTGTGGATATTACGCCGATTATTTGGGTTGGGATCTTCAGTTTGGCACGGGAAATTCTTTTAGGTCAGCAAGGACTGCTGACCATGCTAGCTCGCACTAGCTAAAGTGAATTGCTTATTTCCTGGATAAAATTGGTGTAGACATTGCCTTCCAAAAACTGGGGAATATCCATCACTTTCTGATGAAAACCAACGGTTGTAGTAAGTCCAGTAATGGCACATTCCCTTAGAGCTCGTTTCATTCGATTGATTGCAGTGGGACGATCTGGACCCCATACAATTAACTTTGCTATTAACGAGTCATAGTAAGGAGGAATTTGGTAATCGGTGTAAATATGGGAATCAATACGAACACCGGGACCTCCAGGGGGAAGATAGCCGCTGATTTTGCCGGGACAAGGGCGAAAATCGCGTTCGGGGTCTTCAGCGTTGATGCGACATTCAATTGCATGACCCCGTAAACTCACTTGTTCTTGAGTGACGCTAAGTTTTTCCCCCATAGCAACGCGGATTTGTTCGACAACTAAATCAATACCGGTAATCATTTCTGTTACTGGATGCTCAACCTGAATTCTGGTGTTCATTTCCATAAAGTAGAAATCACCAGATTTGTCAAGCAAAAATTCCACCGTACCCGCACCGGTGTAATTAATATATTTGGCAGCTTTTACCGCAGCCTCCCCCATTTTCTGCCGTAAATCTTCATCGAGTGCGGCGCTCGGAGCTTCTTCGAGAAGTTTTTGATTACGCCGTTGAATAGAACAATCACGCTCACCTAAATGAATTACATTACCGTGATTGTCTGCTAAAATTTGAAATTCTATATGGCGAGGACGTTCGATAAATTTTTCTAGATAAACCCCTCCATTTCCGAATGCAGCTTCAGCTTCTCCTTGTGCTGCTCGAAAAGATTTAGTAAATTCCTCTTGCGATCGCACTAAGCGCATACCTCTGCCACCACCACCTGCTGTGGCTTTAATCATCACCGGATAGCCGATTTCTGCCGCTGTTTTCAAACCTTCTTCCTCAGAAGACAGCAAACCATTGCTACCAGGAACTGTAGGAACGCCTGCTTTTTGCATGGTTTCCTTAGCTGTTGACTTATCACCCATCCTCCGAATTGCTTCGGGTGAGGCACCAATAAAAGCGATATGATGATCCGCGCAAATTTCGGCAAAACGAGCATTTTCGGCTAGGAATCCATAACCAGGATGAATCGCACTAGCATTGCGCGTTAGTGCGGCTGCAATAATATTGGGGATGTTTAAATAACTTTTACTGCTTGCAGCGTCACCGATACAAACAGTTTCATCAGCAAGCTGGACGTGAAGAGCATTACGATCAATATTTGAATGTACTGCAACAGTTGCAATTCCCATTTCCTCACAAGCACGAAGAACGCGAAGTGCTATTTCCCCTCGATTCGCAATTAATATTTTGTCAAAATTCATGTTTGTAATTTCTATATCTTTCCTGTAGATTGATAATTTTTGATGCCAAATCTCGAACTAAGATTCAACTTGATTCCAAAATTTGACACTAAATTTGCCTGCTTTGTTGATAGAACCCTCAGCTATAACGAACTACCCATAAGGCATTTTAAATAGATTGTTTGACTAAGTTAACGCAAGCAGTATTAAGAAATAACTCAGGAAGTTAATAATTATACGCATCAATCGATAATGTGACACATCTAATAACGGTAAATGCGAAGGATAGTTTTGACGCTTATTTAAAATTGCCGTTCTTAATATGACCTGAGTTCTATTTAATTTCTGTCAGCCAGTTATCCCAATTTGCCTTTATTCCGGCAACAACAAGAATAATTATCTTTTTTTCAATACAATAATTTCTGACTCATGGCTAATGACTACTTACTATATTTTTTTTGTTGTGCTATACTTCATTCCTAGATAAAAGATAAATAAAAATCTATCATGCGGATGTGGCGGAATTGGTATACGCGCACGCTTGAGGGGCGTGTGGCCTTGGTCTTGCGAGTTCGAGTCTCGCCATCCGCATTTTTTATGTCAATTTCTCATAGGTTCCCTCGGAGTTTACAATCCTCTGAGTTAAGAATGAGTAAATGAGTAAGAAGTGGCAAGTAACAATTAAACTTGAACCTTCACTACTGGTTCTCTAACTGCTATTCTCTGCTGCTGCCTATCCCTAATTTATAATTCCTACTCGTTACTCACGACATCGTATTTTGTGGTTTGATAGAATAGAGGTAAAGTATTGTTAAGAGCAGAGCATTGACTGCAACTTTTTCACAGAAGAATGATTTTACTTTACCTTGCTCGTGGCATAGATTAAATTCTATTTGGCAAGGTGGAGAAGAGGTAGTTCAACAAGGTTTACCTCACAATCAGCTAGCACCAGCTTGGCAGCTATTGCTGTTGGGTGATGGTTCTCCAACACGACATTTGAAATTGCTGACGGGTGAAGCAACAGAAGTAGATGTTATTGATATGTCATTAATTGGCATGGATTCTGATAACGCTCCCGATTTGATGCAGGTAGTTGCTGGTCCTAGGTTACGAAGACAAGTTTGGTTGCGTACTGCTAGCGGTCAAATTTTGGCATATGCAAGTTCATGGTGGGAAGCATCTCATGTTGATGAATATTTGCAAAATCGTTCGTTAACGATTTGGGCAAGTTTAGCTCGTCTTCGTACTGAATTGTATCGAGATATTCAAGGAATTTACTACGGCTATTCCAACGCATTAGAACTAGGATTTAATCAAAAAGGTCCTTTTTGGGGAAGGCACTATTTATTTTGGCATCATGGACAGCCGCTAACGTTGATTTATGAGGTCTTTTCGCCTTATTTGACGAAATATTTGGGCAATACCAAACTCTAGCTATATTATTCTTTACTTGAACTTGTTTTCTCTTTTTGAAGTTAGAAAGAACAAGATTTGGTTTCACAAGTTAATTTATGGAAATAAGCATCACAACAATATTGACACTCCCCGTCCTAGAAGAACGGGGATTCTTACTTCAACGAGCCGACTTGCTCAACCAGACCGGAATCAGGAAGAGTAGAGGCCGATTCTCCGTAAGCGTTCGGATCATTGATCCAAGTTCCGGTGTGCCCCACCG
>JBCBPQ010000343.1:0-6835 GCA_039820645.1 Cyanobacteria bacterium J06633_8
AGTAATAAGTAATAAGTAATAAGTAATAAGTAATAAGTTGTTGGTAATAACCGCCATCTTTTGAATCGGGTTATATCGTAAGTAATTAACCGAACTTGGTATAACATGCAATCTTCCGTACACAAGTATGTTAGTACCATTTATATATAAATAAACTTAGCATCTGTCACCCAGTCCACAAACATAGGATAAGTGTTTTACGGAGGTACTCCTAAAACTATATTTCCAAAAGAAGTAAATCACATTACAATATAAACTTCTTGCATTAGTTTGTTTTTGCTGTGTTAGTGAAATGGGTGTAGTTACTATTGGTAGCCATTCTCCTTTTCCTAATTAATGCAATTTATGTAAATATACTTATTCTCAGGAGTTAAGCCGTGAGCATAGAGACTCTTGTTCCACAACCCGAATTATCATCTAATCCTTTTAATAAAGAAAGTTTTGACGAAGTTGTAATGTCCACTTACGGACGTTTTCCTGTAGCCATAGAAAAAGGCGCTGGATGCCGTTTGTGGGACACTGAAGGAAAAGAATACTTAGACTTTGTCGCAGGAATTGCTACTTGTACCTTGGGACATGCCCACCCCGCATTAATAGAAGCAGTAACCAAACAAATACAAAAAATACACCACGTTTCAAATTTTTACTACATTCCCGAGCAAGGAGAATTGGCGCGTTGGATAGTTAATAACTCCTGTGCCGATAAAGTATTTTTCTGTAATTCCGGTGCGGAAGCCAACGAAGCAGCGATCAAGTTGGCAAGAAAATACGCTCATACTGTTTTAAACATTGATAAGCCAATAATTCTAACTGCAAACTCAAGTTTTCATGGGCGAACTTTAGCAACAATTACCGCTACCGGACAAGCAAAATATCAAAAAAACTTTAATCCTTTAGTGCCGGGATTCAGTTACGTACCTTACAACGACATTCAAGCCATAGAAGCCGCAATCAGCGACTTGGATGAAGGAGATTATGCCGTCGCGGCTATCATGTTGGAACCTTTACAGGGAGAGGGAGGCGTTCGTCCTGGGGATATAGAATATTTTCAAAAGCTGCGTCAGATTTGCGATGAAACTGGCATATTGCTAATTTTCGATGAAGTACAAGTCGGAATGGGACGTAGTGGCAAAATTTGGGGTTACGAACAGCTTGGAGTTGAACCAGATGTTTTAACCAGTGCCAAAGGCTTAGGTGGTGGTATCCCCATCGGTGCCATGATGACAAAGAAATCCTGCGATGTATTGCGCTCTGGCGAACATGCTAGTACTTTCGGCGGTAATCCTTTTGCTTGTGCAGCAGCGATCGCCGTTTGCAATACTATAGAAAAAGAGAAGATTTTAGAAAATGTGGGGGAAAGAGGCGAACAACTACGCCAAGGTTTGCGAAATCTTGCCGCAAAATATCCCGAATATATTACCGAAGTACGGGGTTGGGGTTTAATCAACGGCATGGAACTGCAAGCAGATATTGGAGTCAATGCTATTGATATAGTAAAAGCTGCAATGAACGAAGGTTTAATGCTAGCTCCAGCAGGTACTCAAGTTGTTCGTTTCGTGCCGCCGTTAATTGTCACAGAAGCCGAAGTAGATAAAGCCTTGCAGATTGTCGGTAAAGTAATGGAGCAAATTCGCAGTTAAAATTCAATCTATCTTACTCCCTTCCCGCCTGTGCCTCAACAAGCGCCTACAATTTTCGGTAATTTGATAGCGTGAGGGGAGTATGAAGTTTATATGGTACGGAGTTATGTCCTAGTACACTATTTCCCGGACAAACCACGACATTTTGTGACAAAAGTGCAATATTTTTTTCAAAAAAAAATTTACATAAACATCCTAGACTTATTCCAACTTTTTATAGTAATTTATGCTTGTGGTTGGTTGCTTGTATAATCATTTATATTCATTGTTTATTTGTGTTGTTAACTTCTATTAAAACAAAGTTAAAATTGACATCATCACAAAAAGTGATGATGTCAAAACATGCTGGTATATCCCGATTTACATATAATTGGGGACTTGCAACCTGGGCTACTTTGTATCGTGAAGGATATAAACCAAATAATTTGATTTTAAAGAAATTTTTTAATAATCAAGTCAAGCCTACTTTACCTTGGATAAAAGAGAAAGGTATTTGTCAGAAAATTACAGAATTTGCTTTTAATAATTTAGGGAAAGCGTTTAAAAACTTCTTCGCTAAACGTGGAGAATATCCCAAATTTAAGAGAAAAGGTAAAAACGATAGTTTTACGATTAATGCTAGTGGTAGACCAATAAATATAGGTGGTAAACGTATTAAATTACCTACCATTGGTTGGGTTTCAACCTATGAGATTTTACCTCACACAACAACGAAAACCTTTACTATATCTAGAACAGCCGGGGATTGGTATATTTCTTTTTCTTATGAAATAGAACGGTCAATAACCCAAAAGCAATATGATTATGTCGGCGTTGATGTGGGTATCAAAACCTTAGCCACTTTATCAACGGGAGTAATTTTTATTAACCCTAAAGCTTTAAAAAAAGCTCAGAAAAAATTAACCACATTACAACGTCAATTATCGAGGAAAATCAGAGGTAGTAATCGTTATCAAAAACAAAAACTAAGGATATCAAAACTACATCGATGTATTAGAAATATACGTCGAGATGCAACTCACAAAGCAACAACATTTATTTGCAAAAACCACGCAGTAGTTGTTTTAGAAGATTTAAATACTTCAGGAATGTTGAAAAATCATAAATTAGCTGGTGCTATTAGTGATGCTAATTTCTACGAATTCCGTAGACAAGTAGAATATAAAGTAATTAGATATGGTGGAACACTCATCTTTGCTGATAGATTTTACCCATCTAGTAAAACTTGTTCTAATTGTGGAGAAATTCAAGAAATTAGTCTATCTGAACGAGTTTATGTGTGTCAAAAATGTGGCTACACTGCTGACAGAGATTTAAATGCATCCAAAAATTTAGAAAAATATGCACGGTTGGCTAAACCGTGTCTGGACGTGAAGGGATAACTGCTCCCATGCTCCCGTTGAAACGTCAAGTAATGTCCGGCTTTGTCCTGGCTTTATGTAGCAGTTCTAATCCAGGGAACAAAAGCAACCAGCATTTACCTATTACTCGGAACCAACAGCAATCTTCTCATGAATATGTAGAACAAAGCACTGATTCGTCGGCTGCCTAGATTTACATAGGATTAGAGAACGTGCGGCTCGTTTGAGTCAGGAACCCAGCGGTCAGCCGATTACTGATGCAAGCAGGTGTATGGACTCAGAAAGCACGCGGAGTAAAGACTCCAAAGCTTTTAACTGCAATGAGGATATAGGTGAAAGTCCTATCCTTCAAGGGTGAAGTGACTCCTTATCTGACCCCACCGAGCGAGGATTAATCCATCAGACGATGCCAAGCAGAGTGAAGCGGGTGACTAGGGCGGAATCAGTTGACCAAAGTGTTAACACTGCCGCTAACAGGGAGGAGATAGAACCGTAAAGGCAACTTTACAAAGTAGTAGCAATACTATGGTCACTGGTGAAACATAGCCTAGAAAAACGTCTTAAATTCGGGCAGATAAATGACCCCGATGCCGACAATTTATCCCCGCAGCGACTCGTTCTCGTTAGCTGCAAACCCTTGGGGAGGTATCAGACGGAGTGGCTACACCTAAGTCTCCATAACAATCTTCATTGCGGAACGAGTAAAAACGCTAATTTAGTTTGAGAAACGGTCGAACTCTCAATAGGTAGTGATTCTACGGAAATCTAAATAGCGGGTAGGATGCTAACGGAAACTGTTAGCGGGTATTCAGAAAATATTCTTTAGAGTAAATCATGGTTAGACTAGCCCCCTTGGGTAATGAACTTTGGCAACGGTTGCCTTGGAAGAAATTCCGAAGAAACTTGTTCCGATTACAAAGACGAATATTCAAAGCTGTTAGAGATGGGGATATGGCGAAAGTCAAAAATCTTCAAAAGCTTGTTTTGAAATCCACGGCAGCAAAGTTGTTAGCAATTAGGCAAATAACTCAGTTGAACAAAGGAAGGAAAACCGCCGGAGTTGACGGAATAAAATCCCTAAACTTCATACAAAGGTTCGAGATGCTTTTCTTTCAATTAAATAACATCAAAAAATGGGAACCAATGGAACTTAGGAGGATTCCAATTCCCAAGAAAAACGGAAAAGTAAGAATACTAAGCATTCCAACTATCAAGGATAGAATCTGGCAATGCCTAATTAAATTCTCTCTCGAACCCGCGCACGAGGCAACCTTCCAGGCAACTAGTTATGGATTTAGACCAGGTAGAGGCGCACATGATGCTCAAAAAAAGGTATTTCTAAATCTCCGCTCCAATTCAAACGGGATACAGAAGAGAATTATCGAACTTGACATCAAAAAATGCTTTGACCGAATCTCTCATGAATCCATAATGAAAGAACTCATTGCAACCGCCGGAATGAAACAAGGAATATTCCGCTCTCTTAAAGCCGGAGTATTCCCAGGGTTCCCAGAACAAGGAACACCACAGGGCGGGGTCTTCAGTCCGTTATTAGCCAATATTGCTTTGAATGGAATTGAGAATATACATAAAGCCAGTGTAAGATATGCTGACGATATGGTGTTATTCTTAAAACCGAAAGATAATGCCGAAGAAATTCTTCAGAAAGTTAAGAAATTCTTAGCAGAAAGAGGAATGAAAATAAGCGAAGAAAAGACGAAGATAACGCCATCGACACAAGGCTTTAATTTTTTAGGCTGGTATTTTAAAGTCCAAGCAAATGGTAAGTTCCGAAGCTTTCCCTCAGAGGAAAACTATAAGAATTTTATCAAAAAAGTTAAAGAAATCATCAATAACTCTAATTATGGAGCCGAAATAAAAGCGCAAAAATTAACTCCTATTGTACGCGGATGGCGAAATTATCATAGATTTTGCAAAATGGATAGCTCTAGGTTTTCTCTATGGTTCACCATGAAAAGAGCCGAAACTATCTTCCGCAAACAAAAAACAATTAATAGAAACAAATCTATTGAATTAGTTAACAAAGCGTTCCCTGCTGTTCCTTACTCAGAAAATAAGTTTGTCAACGTACAAGGTAATCGAAGTCCATACGATGGCGGACTTGTCTACTGGAGTAAGAGAAACAGTAAACTATACGACGGCTACACTGTCTCTCTACTTAAGGAACAGAACCATACCTGTAGTATATGTGGTCACTTTTTGATGGACGACGAAAATGTACATCTTCATCATCTAGATGGTAATCATCATAATTGGAGAAGAAGTAACTTAAGTGTTATGCATCAAAGTTGTCATCAATATATACACATGAGCAAAAGTCTACGGACTAAGGATATCTAGAAGCTGTATGCACCGAAAGGCGCACGTACAGTTTTGAAGGAGAGGTGCGGAGCATCATAGCTCCCATCGACTCTAACCCCTGCTACGATTAACATATCAAATACAGTTTACTTTGACCTTTATGAAAATTTAAATTATAATTTTAATAAGCCTATAAATATACACCTTTAGCATTTTTCTTCAATAAGGAGAAATTTTTGTATTTAAATGCTGATGTCAAAGCTTTCTTCAAGGGCAACATGGTTGCCCTATTTGTGCTATGGTATCTCTAGAAGATTGAGTTCGGTGGTTCAGTTTGTTTGATTATGTATTGCAGACTTCTCCGGATGTAAATCTCATCGCACTGTTATTTCTGGAGACGTTGTATGTCGATTTACGTAGGTAATCTCTCTTATGATGTTGTGGAAGATGACCTAAAACAAGTATTCCTCGAATATGGAAAAGTGAAAAGTATTTACTTACCACTGGATAAGGAAGCGCAACCCACACGTATTAGAGGCTTTGCATTTGTTGAAATGGAAGACGAGGCACTAGAGGCTACTGCAATAGAAGCTTTAGATGGCGCTGAATGGATGGGCCGCGATTTACGAGTAAATAAAGCTAAGCCGAAGCCAGAACGAAGTTCTTCTGGTCGTGGTAGAAATTAAGGAAATAATCGCAAAGGATATAATAGATATAACCTTACCCAACTGAAAAATTATTTAACTTTGGAGCATGAAGGGCATACAATAAATTTGCCCTTCTTTTGCTCGCAGTTAATGCTACTGTTGACACTTAGGCATTAATCGCAATATTGTACTGCATTAGTTTAGATTAGGAGAAAGAATGACCCAAATAGTTGTAGGCGAAAATGAAGGAATTGAATCAGCATTGCGTAGATTCAAGCGCGAGGTTTCTAAAGCAGGTATTATGCCGGACATAAAGAAGCATCGTCACTTTGAAACGCCCCTGCAAAAGCACAAACGTAAAGCAATTGCTAGATCCAAGCAGCGTAAGAGACGTTTTAAATATTAAAGACTGTAAAATTTTCCTGCATTTTTCTTGATTTCTGCAAGGAAAACTGTTATTAGAGCATCATGGTGGGTCAATTATCAGTCATCAATCATCAATTACCAACTACTTTCTTGATAATTGTTCATTGTTCATTGATAATTGTCTTCCCTTTTTACTTTATGATTTTAGTTTTATAAAGACAGTGTTCCCCTAGAGTAACTCTGATTGTTATTTCTCGGTAAGATAGAGAATTCCCTGAAAAGCAAGCAAAAGAAAGAGCTTTAACATCTAAATATGGGTTTAATTCCCCACCGTCATACGGTGAACGAATTGGGTTGGGGTTTAAATCCCCATCCCAATTCGTTCACCGTATGACGGTGGGGAATTAAACCCATATTTAGATGTTAAAGCTCTTTCTTTTGCTTGCTTTTCAGGGAATTCTCTATCTTACCGAGAAATAACAATCAGAGTTACTCTAGG
>JBCBPQ010000344.1:0-6816 GCA_039820645.1 Cyanobacteria bacterium J06633_8
AGATATTCCCATGCCATCAGATGAATTAGAACTTGATTTACCGCCAGTTTTTGAGCTTGGCGATAAAGTCAAAATTATCAGTCTAATTAAAAACGACGGTACTTATCCTGGTAAAAAATTAGGAGAAGTTTTAATCGATGTCGGAGAAGTCGGTTATGTCATAAGTATAGGCACATATTTACAGAGAGCTTATATTTATGCAATCCGGTTTATGGATAAGGATATTGTTATAGGTTGTCGTAAAGAAGAATTAGAACTTATAGAAAGAGGGGATTGTCATGAAAGTAATGCTACGTAAAAACGGTGCTGGTACTTTAGTAGTATATGTTCCGAAAAAAGATTTAGAAGAAGAAGTTGTCAAGCAAGCAGATGGGGAAGCTGGTAAAGTTTTGACTTTAGCAAATGGCTGGGAATTAGAATTTCCCGATATGCCAGATACGCAAGATTTACCCAAAACTGTTGATGCAAAAAGACTTTCATAAGTTACAATTATTTTTTTTGAAAGATAAGGAGTTTATTCATATTTTGCACCAGGGCGAGAAACCGGGTTTCTTGCAAATCACTTAACGTTTAGGATTATGCTTTAAGTTGGGAGAAACCCGGTTTCTTTCTGCTTGTTGAGAATGGTGCAAGATATGTGTTTAGGGAATCTGAGTTTTTTATTTTGACTCCTAATTCCCATACTCCTGATTTTTTTGTGGGTTAAAAAATATTTTCAGCAAGGAAGGGAATCTTTTAAACTAATACCTTCACAGGTAATAAGTAAGGAGTAAGGAGTAAGGAGTAATACCTTTGTCCTCTGTTAGAGGATTCAAATATTGATTCGTATTTAATTTATTATAGTCCGCTCAGTACGAGGCTTTATACTAGCTTCGGGTTTTACTTCTTACTTCTTACTTATTACTTATTACTTATTACTTATTACTTCTTACTTATTACTTATTACTTATTACTTATTACTTCTTACTTCTTACTTCTTACTTCTTACTTCTTACTTAAGCCCGAAGGGCTTTGTAAATCCTGACTAGTTAAAATTCAAAATCCAAAACGAAAATATAAAACTGAAATGGTTAATAATTACAGGACTTTATCAGAGTTTAACTTGAAGGGTGAATTTATTGGTTTTGATGGTGAGAACCTGAAAAAACCTAAATATTTAAAATTGATAACTTATAATGGAGTAATTAAGCTCAAACTCCCGAAAATTTTACGAAAATCTGCCGCTTCATTTTTACAGCCCGGAAAACAAATAAATGTTTTTGGAGTTAACAAGTTAAATTTACGCACGGGAAAAACTAAGTTAAAAGTTTATGGGATAAAACCAATAGAAACTTGTCCCAAACAAAGTAATTCACCTAAAAGTAAACCTAAGATTCTAGTATGTCAAAAGTCAGGTTGTAAGAAAAGAGGCAGTTTAAATATATTGCCGGAATTAGAAAAAATTCTGCGGGAAAGAGGGCTTTACAACAAAGTTGCTATCGAGCGCACTGGCTGTTTAAAATGTTGCAGTTCCCCCAATTGCATACTGAAATTAGGTAAAAAAGAATATCGTAAAATTCAGCCGGAAGTGATTGCGACAATGCTAGAAAATCATTTGGATTAGTTTCGGTGATTCTGATAACTTGTAGAGACGTAAAATTTTACGTCTCCATACATTTGTAATAAAACTAACTCTCACCACAGAATAAAGCAACAGCGATTTACTCAACCATTTTCGTTAAGCCCACATTACGACCTTTAAATCAATTTCAAGGGTAATATACCGGCGTAGGTAAAAACGCAGTAAAACCCTTTTTTAGTCGTGTTTATACGACTTTATTTATTAGCCTGAGAATTTATTCTAAGGCGGTGTTGAGAATAGTTTAATATGCGAAAATTATCAAATTTTTATCATTAATATAATTATATTTAATCAAAAAAAGTATCACTTTCAACGAAAAATTAATGATAATAAAACATTCTTCTCATATCAAAAATAATCTTAATTCTAATATTTATTCAGCAAAATATGTACTAAAACCTAGCCTGATTTAAGATTATTAGCTACTAAAAAAATATCCAGCATACGACTATAATCACTTAGATTACAAAAATTGGTCATTTAAATATGAAACAGTTTTTTTACACACTCCTCACAAGTGTATTTTGTTTCGTAATAGCTCAACCTAGTTTAGCTCAAGAAAATCTTACAGAGAAACAAATTAATCTCGATAAACAAGAAAATTTAGTTTCTAAAAAAACTGAGAAATTAAGTTCAAACGCTTCTCAATTAGATAAAAACAAAGTTCAAATAAGTATCACCAGTTTAGAAGCAGCATTAAGCGAACCTACCATTACGGCACAAAAACTACCTCTAGAGTTACAGTATCTACCTTTAAATTCAACCTTGATTTCTGAAGAGGAAATCCAAAAGATTATCATTAATTATTTTGAAAATATCGCCAAAAAACTCGCGAAATATAACTATTCACCTTCATATGAACGGGGTAATGAGTTAAGTAACTACATTACTATGCAGGGATTGATTAAACCTAAATTTCTTACCCCTCAAGACAGAGTAGCTTTTTATATCGATGATATTCCAGTTGACTATAACAACTTTATTAATCTCTCTTCTACTGAATTGGACAGAATACAAGTACTGAACATCCCTCAAAGTAGTGTAGTTGGTAAAAATAGTACTGGGGGTATAGTTAACGCTATTTCTCCTCAAGCAAGTTCAGAACCAGAAGTCATGTTTGGCGCAAGTTATGGTAGTTATAATAGCCGCGAGCTGCAATTTTCTCTGAATGATGCTTTGGTTGCAGATAAACTAGCGTTGCGAATTTCTGGAGTTTACAAAGGGCAAAACGGATTTATTGAAAACATCGCTACAGAGGAAAAAATAGGCGAAAGAGCGCAATTTGCAGCACGAGGACAACTTTTATGGACACCTACATCAGATTGGAAAATATCTTTTAATAGCTACAACAGCTTTATAAACGATGGCAATCCCCCTTTCAACAAACTGGATGCTTCCGAACCATTCGAGGTTGATTTAAAGACAGAAGGTTACAACAAGTACAATACAAATACTCAAGCTTTGAAAGTTGGTTACAAGGGTAAAGGTTTTCGAGCAACATCAATTACAGCCCATCGTTTTAGTCAGCAAGAATTTCTGTTTCCCTCAAGTACGGGAGCAATACAGGCTATTGATGATTTGACATTAAAATTATGGACGCAGGAATTACGTTTTCAATCTCCCGAAAGTGCTGAAAATTTTCAATGGTTATTAGGTGCTTACTACGAATCTCAGGATTATACCGTTGATGATGCTCAAGTTGACATTCCCCGATTGCCAAGGGTTAGACGTTTCGGAGACGATTATCGCCAAACCTATGCGGTATTTGGAAAGGTGGATTACAAACCTATCAAGCCATTAACCCTGTCTGCTGGTTTGCGTTACGAATCTAGCAATGCATCTTTAGATAGTACTTATAATTTTGTAAATCCTGACGGTAGTTTAAGGCGAATTCGTCCGGATGTTGAAGATGCAAAAGTCAGCGATAATGAGTTGATTCCCAGCTTCGGTTTAAAATATCAATTTAGTCCTAACTTAATAGGATACGCTAATATTGCCAAAGGTTATAAACCAGGTGGATTAAATTACGGAGCCGATACTGAAGATACCCTACTATTTGAAGAAGAAAAAACCTGGAGTTACGTAGTAGGTTTACAATCAATTTGGCTGAATGGTTATTTGCTTGCTGGGTTGTCTTTCTTCCACAAAGATATCAATGACTTTCAAGTATTGCAATTTGATGAAAACGGAGTATTAGGTGATATTAATAATATCGGTTTAAAAGCTACCGGAGTTCAATTTCAACTAATAGCAAAACCAGCAGTAGGACTTGATTTAATTGCATCAATTGGTTATGCAGACGGTAAATACAATAACTATATAAATAGTGAGACTGGTATAGATTTGAGCGATAATCAAGTTCCTTATTTACCACAATTAACCTATAATTTAGCCGCTCAATATCGTACTCGCGGAGGTTTATACGCACGTGCAGAATTGCGCGGTTACGGGCTTACTTATTTTGATGATGATAATACAATCAAACAAGAACCATATGCTCTGGTAAATGCTCGAATCGGTTATGAAGCTGAAAAATACGGTATTTATTTATATGCAAATAACTTGTTTGACACTCGTTATCTGACTTCGGGATATATATTCCCAGTACCAGAAGGAACTGCAGAATTTGGCAACCCCGCGATGTATGGTATACAAGTTAAAGCGAAATTTTAGTTTTATTTTTAGGACTTACGCAACCGGCACATTTTTATTGTAGGGTGCTGTGACACTTTGAGTAACTGTAAACGTAGTAACAATGCATTCAGTGTCACGCACCAGCAGAGTATTGTGACAATTGCGTAAGTCCTGATTTTTATACTCTTTTTTCAATTATTTCCTAAAATTGTTATTGAAGTTAGGTTAATTGATTTCTATTTATTGAATATTTCCCGCAGCCAGAATTTGCTCTACAGTTAAATCTAATTCAGGAAAAGTACGAGAAACAATTTTTTGATTCCCAGTAAATTCTGTATCTTCGTATAAACCTTCTTCCCATAATAAAATAGTAATTTTTGATTCAATTGGATCTATAATCCAATATTCAGGTATTTCTAAAGCAGCATATTCAGAACGTTTATAACGATAGTCACGCTTTACCGATTCCGGGCTAACTACTTCTACAACTAATAAAGGTGGAGACTGACAAACAGCAGATTCATCCAAGAATTCCATAACCTGTTCCGATGTCACAATACAAACATCAGATAATCGCGATTTTCGATATCCGGTTCTAATTCCCGCTTCTTTCAAGCATACCCAAGGTAACTTTTTGTTTTTAATTTGTTCATCAAAGTTTTTTTCGATAAATTTCGATATTAGTAGATGTCTAAAGGTTGGTGGATTCATTAACTCAAGTTTTCCATCAATCAGTTCATAACGATTATCCGTACCATCATCGTAGGTAAGATACTCTTCAAATGAATATACAGTTTTTGTTGTAGTTTGAGTCATTGTTTCTTCAACTAATTAATAAATTGCAAATTTAGAAATTGATATTGCATTTATCCAGTATAAAATTACTCATTTAAATTCAAAGATTTATAAATCATCAAGCTAAAAAGCTGTCATACATAATTCAATGTACTACCATATGTAAATCACCTGACAATTATCAATGCAAAACTTATCAAATTACCATCAAAATATATGCGCTTTCCATATTGGCTTCCGAATGTTCGCTCTTGGTTTAATGCTATAGCTTTAATTTTACTAATGATTGGCATAGGCTACTTAAGGAATTATGCCGTAGATATGATAAAAATCTTGCTGGATTCAGCACCTTGGTTAATAGGAGCATTCCTATTTTCATTATTCGCGTTTCCGATAGTGACAATTGCATTTTTACACCATTGGCTACATACCTTCTTAGATGTCTTTTTTCCAGATAGTAGATTTCCCGAAGATGAACTACATGCAGGATGGTTTCCCAGTATTTTTAGCTGGTGGGAAGCAGTTTTTGGCTGGACAAGTTATGTATTAGCTTCAGTTTTCGTGTTGTTTTTCTTAGGAATTTTTCAGTCGTACTCGTACTGTAACTCGTCCAATTTATTATCTATTTTGAGCCAAAATTTATCTAACTCCATTTTTTCTCTACCTTCTCCTCGCTTTACAATTTTACAAATCATTGTTGCAGCTTACTTATATCAGCTTGAATATTTAGTTAGACAAAGGTTAATTGCAGCAAGTAGACAGTAGTAAGCCCCCCTTTTTTAAGGGGGGTTGGGGGGATCGAAAATGTCTGGAACACCCTTATTCCCTTTATTAGTGCGTAAGTCCTAAATTGAATTTATTAAGATAACCCAGTATTTATTTTAGAGGTATTGGGTTTTTTGTTGGTTTATTTAAATCTGATGAATTGTGATTATTTTAAGGGTTATATATAAATTCATCCGCGTACTTAAATCCTACTAGTACCGCTTGCGTTCGTAAGAAGTAAGAAGTAAGAAGTAAGAAGTAAGAAGTAAGAAGTAAGAAGTAAGAAGTTTGATTTTTTAGGCTTTTCAGAGATTTTTAATGGTTGCCTTATTTACGCCGTGTTGTACTAGCCACAAATCGCCTTGGAATAAATTCCCAGGCTAAAACACAAAGTCTGATAAATCAGACTGGGAAAGCTTTTGAGGTGTTTCTAGTGCGTTTTAACCTACTTTGTATATTAGCCTTGAAATTGATTTCTCACAGAGATTGCCTCCGGCTTACAAGGCGATGATTTGAACTTAACGAGGCAGTTACCGCAATCTACCCTAATATCCGATGGTGCGTTACGGCATGATTTAATAAGTAGTTAAAAAATCAAAATTCCTCCCGCCGTAACACAACGGCAATATTGGGGGAAGAAAATCTACACCCCAATTTGCCTCCCCTACAACTAACAACTAACAACTAACAACTAACAACTAACAACTAACAACTAACAACTAACAACTAACAACTAACTAACTTCCCTACAAGCTCGATATAAATCTTTCCAATCGTCTCTTTCCTTTACCACAGTTTCTAAATATTCTTTCCACACTACTTTATCCTGAACTGGATCTTTAATAACTGCTCCAATTATTCCCGAAGCTACATCTGAAGCACTCAAATTACCGTCGCCGAAATGGGCTGCTAATGCCATTCCACTATTAACCACCGATATTGCTTCAGCGGTACTCAAAGTACTTGTGGGAGATTTAATTTTAGTTTTCCCGTCTTCAGTA
>JBCBPQ010000345.1:0-6785 GCA_039820645.1 Cyanobacteria bacterium J06633_8
AATTTTGGCTTCAATTTCCAAACCCCTCGATAGTTCTGCAATAGAAGTAGAAGTTGCTCCTTCACTAGAAGAGGCCGAGGTCGTAGGTGTGACAAAATCACCCTCAGTGGCAAAGCGACGGGTAATGATACCTGCAAAAGGAGCGCGGATAATCATGTTGTTAAGCTGACTTTGATAAAAAGCTAACTGAGCTTTTGCTTGAGCAACGTCAGCTTTGGCTTGGGCTATTTCCTGGGGTCGAAGTCCGTTGTCGGCTTTATTCAAACTCCAACGCTGTTCTCTAAGTCGCGCTAATTCCTCTTGATGATTAGCCTTAGCCTCTTTTTGTTTTGCAAAAAAATCTTCATAAGCGTTGCGAGAAATTGCACCTTCTTGAACCAGCATTTGATAGCGTTTCAGTTCTTCCGTAGCACGTTTAAGCCTTGCTTGAGCCGCTGTGACAGATGCTTGTGCTGTAGCAACTCTAGCTTTTGCCTCCGCAATTTCTTCCGAGCGATTTCCCAAACGCTTCAATTCTAAATCTGCTTTTGCTTTATCAAGTAATGCTCGATACTGATTTACCTGAGCCTCTATTCGCTCGCTATCCATACGAGCAATCATTTGTCCTTTTTTGACGCGATCGCCTTCTTCGACGTAAACTTGAGCAATACGTCCGGAATCTTCTGGGCTGAGATTGATTTTTTGTACTGCTTGCACCACCCCGTTGGCTTGGATTTGCACTACCCAATCTTTGCTTTGCACCAATACTGTTTGGCTAGTTATATCTTCGGAGGAGGAAGTTTTTTGAGTATTGAGATATATTCCCGTAGCACTTCCCAAGGCTCCGACTATAAACAATCCGAAAATCCACGGATTTAGCTTTTTAACCCGACTTAATGATAAAGTTTGCATTATTATGCCGTAGTTTTTCACTACTTTATTCAATAAAATAGAACAGTTAAGAATATGTATTGATATTCAAGTTTGAATAAGGCAAATCTTTTCAGATTTATTTTTATACATTTTAATGATTTAATCCTTTGAGAGTCGATATAGAAAAGTTAGGGATTATTTGACTTACAGTGCTTAACTTTTCGTTTATGGAGCTTAACTTTGTAAGAACTTATGCTTTTATCTAAAGTTAGCAACCCACTAATATTTTTTAATTAATTCATTTACTGAATATTAATGTAAAGACGTTGCAATGCAACGTCTCTTTGTTTATTCAATAAAAAATTTAAAATTTTGATTTCACAATTATGCAGTGAAATTACTTAAAAACGCGCTCCTCCATTGACTTCGATAGTACTACCAGTAAAATATTCGCACTCAATAATAAAGCGCATAGCTTGCCAAATTTCTTCCGGTTTACCCATACGACCAAGAGGTATTTTGTCAATCATTTCTGCACGAGCTGATTCGGATACATCAGCTAGCATCGGTGTATGAGTTAATCCGGGTGCTATACCCGCAACTCGGAAACCGTGAGGAGCTAATTCTAAAGCCCAAGTACGGGTTTGAGCATCGAGTCCAGCTTTGGAAGCACTATAGTTAGATTGACCGGGATTTCCACAACTGGTAACAGAAGAAATATTTACTATCAAACTTGGAGAAGTTTTTATTTCTAGAGCAGCTGCAACAAATTCTCGTGCCATAAAGAATGCACCAGTTAAATTAACATCAATGACTCGCTTCCATTGAGCCGTTGGTAGTTTACGCAGCCATCCTTCTTCTTCACGAGTAACTAATAAACCATCTCGTAAAATACCAGCGTTATTAACTAAAGTATTTACATATCCTAATGTTTTGGTTGCCTTCTCAATAAAATTTTTGACAGAAGATTCATTGGCAACATCTAAACTTTCTGTGTAAATTTTGCCGGGTAAATTATTACTCTCAGCTTGCAATTCTTGCAGTCCATCGGTATCAATATCACCCGCCATTACATGAGCGCCACCACGTGACATTTCTATCGCAATACAGCGTCCAATTCCACTAGCCGCACCAGTTACTATTGCTTTTACTTCTTCTAATTTCATGATTATTTATCCTTCAAGTAGTGTAAGTTAAATTTTGTAATTTTGGTTATTATGGACTTTTTATAACCTTCTAGCTTTCATATTTTTAATTATGATAAAGCTATAATTATTTACCAATAACAATATGCAATAAATTTGGAAATAAGAGTTAAAGCTTCAGCAAATTTTTTGGGTTCAACTCCCAAACAAATCCGAAAATGACCTGGTATTTCAAAAGCTTCACCAGGAAGCAGCATCACGCCAGTTTTCTCCACTAATTTTTCACAAAAATCATAGCTATTAATAGATTTATCTACAAAGTATGGGAAAGCAACAATACCTGCTTGAGGTTCAATCCAATTTATCAAATCATTATGTTGATTGATAAATTCGCGAAATTGCTGCAAATTTTCTAAAATCCATGCTTTATATTTAGGAATAATTTTTTGCCAATTGTCTAAAGTTGATTTGACAATAAAATCGTTGATAGAGCAAACAGTGTGAGTTGTATAGTCTTTAAAATCTCGACAAGAAGCAATTAATTCTTCAGAAGCAACTATCCAGCCAACACGCAAACCAATACAGCCAAAGCACTTACCAATTGAACCCAGGGATACTATATTAGATGATTGAGTTATCAAGGAAGGTATTATCTCTTGATTGTCGTAAGATATAAATCGATAATGCTCGTCGGCTAATATTTCACAATTATGTTTTTGTGCTAATTCAATGATGGTTTGAATTTCATCTTGTGAATAAACAATTCCGGTAGGGTTATGAGGATTATTCAAGACAATGACTTCTGTATTATCGTCAACTAGTTTTGATAATTCTTCTAAATTAGGTCTAAAATTATTTTCTGCGGTAAGTGGGACAAATCGGATTTCATAACCAAGATATTTTGGAACCTGATACAAAATCTCAAAACTAGGCAGGGGAACTACTATATTTGCTTGGGGACGATAGCGAATATGGTAATACATAAAAATCGCTTCAGTAGTTCCATGAGTAACCAAAATTTGGTCGGAATTTATATCATCATAAAGTGATGAGATGGAATTTCTTAAACCCAAGGAGCCATGAGTATCATTATTTTCTAAACTAATTTGGAGTAAATCATCTGTAGAAGTATTAGTTAAAGCTATTAAATCATTTAAATTTTGGCTATCTACTCCGCTTTCAGCGAGGTTAAAAGGTGCTGATGGATATTTCAAAAACCAAGGTTCTAGTAAAGATTGGGACATTTTCATGATATTACCTGCTGAGAATGTTTTTGCTTATTTATCTTTAAGATTGAGAGAAATAATTACAAACTAGTCGAAAATTAAATAGATACATTGATAATTTTAAGATTGTATCACTGCTCTTTTAATAAGAGTTTGTATAATACTATGACATTTATTCGATGAGATGAAAATTCCCCCAGTGAAATGATTAATTTTGGCATAATTGCTATCTCGGAGACGAATTGTATGGGCTTTCGGTAAGTTCCAAAAAGGGGTAACAGGATTTAAGTGATGGTCTAAATGATAATTTTCGTTGTGAATGCTCAGAAAAAAAGCTTCTAACCAATGACTTTTGCGATTTCGTGTCATGTAAATATCAATTTCATTGTCACCAACTAAAGGATAATGCTCGCTGAGTTCTATAAACCAACCAATAATTTGAAACGTGGTTAAATAAGGTATTAACCAAAAAAGTATAATCAGATGCTCGCAGTTAACTATCCAGGAAAATGCTGCAATTGCAACAAGATAAGCCAACATTAATACAGTTTCTATTCGTTTAGTTTTTTTGATAGATAGTCTATCTTTAATTAAGGAATAAAGGTAATTGGGGACTTTCGCAAGCAATAGCGGCATCATTATATATTTCTTGATGAAGCTGCTAGAGTTGCGGGGGTTATACAATCCTTCAGAAATATGAAAATAATAGTCGGGATCTAAGAAAGGATGACCAAAATATTTATGATGGTAATCTACATGCGATTTTTTATATCCTGTAAAAGTTTGCAAGATTAAATATCCTGAAAATAAAGTTCCAACTACAAAGTTAAGATACTTGTTTTTTGCTAATGTTTTATGAGCAGCTTCATGAAGTAAAGTTGCTAAAGCTCTTTGACGAGCGCCAATTATTAAGATAGCTAAAGGATAGAAATACCAGCTAACATAATATGTCATAAATATACTGACAATAATGAAAAAATAATCTTCTAATAAGGCTTGTATACAATGCCAGTTATCAAGCTTTGATAACTGCTTTATCTCTTTCTGTATAGAAGTATCAAACTTATAAATTTTATATTTATATTTTCGATTTTCTTTCTTCAATGTGTTGACGTTCATGGTCTTTGATGGTTGTGTGTTGTTGTTTATTACTTGCAAAATTCACATCTTGCACCAGTGCGAAAAACCCGGTTTCTTTACAATTTCACAAGGAGATATTAATGCTTTCACGAATAGAAACCGGGTTTCTTTGAGCGAAATTGAGCAAGGTGCAAGATATGTGAAAAGAAACTTTTTCTATCTCGTTACTCTGTGCCCTAGTTAATGAGAAGATATTCAACTAATTTAGACACAGAGTAGACAGAGAAAGAGAGGTTTAAATTATTTCGGATTTTGGTAAAAACTCTTGGATAGCTGTACTGAGTTCGATAACTGATGGTTCTTGTAAAAGATTATCGTGAGTACCTTTTACTGTGCGAATATCAACTGTTTCGCTTGTTAATTTATCCCAACCTAAAGTTGAGTTGTTGGGAAATTGTTTCGCTAATGCTTCAGTTTTGAACAAGGAAATATCAGCGTTAATTGCTAATGGTTGATAATTAAGACTTGCTTGAGAATTAGCTTTGTAAACGTTTACTAATCCGGCAACAAGATTTTTCCCAGAATTAGGCGCGAAAATTTGATAATTTTGCAACACTTGCAATGCATAATCCAATCTTTTTACTTCATCTAAAGCTGCAAGTTCTTCATAGTCAAGCTTAATTTCAGCGTTAAAGTGAAGCCCAATTTGTTCGATGATGAATATCAGTAAAGCAGTCTCATTATCTGGAATCGTCTCTATTTTACTATCAGTTAATGGGGGATGAGTATCGATAATCAACAGATTTTCTATACTTTCACCTGCTGCTTGTAATTGAGAAGCAATTTCAAAGGCTATTAACCCTCCTGAAGAATAACCTCCAATTAAATAAGCACCAGAAGGCTGTATTTCTCGAATTGCTTTGATATAATCCGAAGCCATCGCTTCCACAGTATTTAACGGCTGTTCTTTGCCATTTAAACCGCGAGCTTGTAGTGCATAAACTGGTTGATTTGTACCTAGTTTATTTGCCAAAAGTGAATAGCCCAAACCATAACCACCTGCTGGATGAACTAGAAATAGGGGTGTTTGATTTCCTTTTGTTTGCAGGGGAAGTAAAATCTCACAATTATCCGATTCTTGATGATTTTCTAGATGTTGTGCAATCTTTTCTATGGTTCCTTCCTGGAAAAAACTTGTTACAGGAAGGGTATAACCCAACTGCTTTTCTACTTCTGTAATTAAACGAATTGCTAACAGAGAATGTCCACCCAATTCAAAGAAATTATCCGTGACACTGATAGGGCTGATGTTAAGTGCTTCTTCCCATATTTTCACTAATTGATGTTCTAATACTGTGCGGGGTAGAATGCAGTTCTTAGAATCTACGCGATTATCTAATGTTGGTAGGGGTAGCGCTTTTTTATCGACTTTGCGGTTGGGAGTTAGAGGTAAAGTATCTAGAATTACAAATGCTCCAGGAACCATATATGCAGGTAATTTTTCTTTGAGAAATTGGCGTAGTGCTGTTGAGCTAGGGGCATTTTCGCCAGGGATAATATAAGCGACAAGCTGTTTGTTACCTAGTTCGTCTTCGAGGATAGTAACTAGAGTTTCCTGCACCTGCGAATGTTGGTTTAATGCAGCTTCAACTTCTCCTAGCTCTATGCGGAAACCGCGTAGTTTCACCTGATTATCAATACGCCCGACGTATTCAATATTGCCATCATTTAGATATCTAGCTAAATCGCCGGTTTTGTAAAGACGGCTGCCAGGTTGCTCGCTAAAGGGATTAGGAATAAATTGCTCGGCTGTTAAATTTGCTTTATTCCTATAACCTCTTGCAAGTCCAATACCACCAATATACAATTCTCCAGGTACGCCAATGGGAACTGGCTGTAGGTTTTTATCTAGTAGGTATGTTTGATAGTTTTGTAATGGTTTACCAATGGGAACTTCTCGTCGTGGTAGTGCTGTTAAGTTTAATTCCGATAAATTACAGCTTGTTGCCGATACAGTTGCTTCTGTGGGACCATAATCGTTTATCAGTCGGGGATATGCACCAACAGTTGTTTTCCATAGATTTACCTGTTGTGGTATTGCTCTTTCCCCTGCAATTACTAATACTCTCAACGATGGTGGTAGTTCTAAATTGCCTTTTGCTAGTTCAAAAGTTAGCTGATGCCAATAAGCTGTAGGTAATTCTAAGATTGTTATCCGATAATCCCAACAGTTTTGGATGAACTTAGATACAGAACCCAATATTTCATTATTACGCAGTACTAAAGTTGCACCAGAAACTAGAGCCGAAAAGATTTCTGCAACTGCACCATCGAAGCTAATAGAAGCAAACTGTAAGGCTTTGTCTCCAATACCTAACTCGCATTCATTTACCCTTGCCTCAGTGTAATTAACTAAAGCTTGATGTTGAATTATAACTCCTTTTGGTCTACCTGTAGAACCAGAAGTATAAATCATATAAGC
>JBCBPQ010000346.1:0-6734 GCA_039820645.1 Cyanobacteria bacterium J06633_8
GCTGCTACGCATTTAACTTATATATTAATTTGGCATTGATTAATGGCTACAACTCTTGTCCCTTCTTCCCTCTTCCTTCTTCCTTCTTCCAAGAGTATTGTGCATTTTTAATGCACAACAGCTTATTGTTTTCTTAGAGAGATCCAAAAAATAAATTATCCCACCGTTTAACAAATATTCCCGACAAAACCCACCGACGGTGGGATAATTTATTACTTGTAAGTGCCTTAAAAGCCGTCACCGTTAATCCCATCTTGCATAAATTTGAGACACTGGGTTTATCCCAAACGCAGAATTATCCAAACTATAAATAACTAGTACTCCACCAAAACAAAATTGCTGAGTGAGGGAAGGAAGGTAGAAGAGGGGGAAAACTTTTTTCTGTTTGTCTCTGGGAGCAACGCGAAAAAGTGAGATATACGCATTTAAGTGAGCAGGGGAGCAGGGGGAGTAAAGAAACTGATTTTATCTAAAATTTAATGGTGAAAAGCTTACCATATAAGAAATACAGGCATTCTACTCAAGTGTATGTCAGGTTCTCAACCAGCATCCTCAGCTCAGAAAGCTGATAGAATCGCGTTGCTCCCTTCTCTCTAGACATAAGGAGTGTCAAAAGCACAAGTAGAGTTGATTAATAGTATTTATACTTAATAATTAGTATTTTTAATAACTGTTAGTCAATATTTATACTAATATTTAGTATAAAAAAACTATTATAATCTGTGATTTTAAGTAAATACTTTTAACCATATAAAATTATAGAAATACTTTTAGTAAATGAATCTTTAAGTTTACGAATTTACCGAAGATTTTACCTGTATTCAGCTTTCAGTAAATTTAATTATTAGCTTTTCTAGCCTTTTTAACTCCAAAAAGATAAAGAGTCTACAAAAAACCATTATTACTATGGACACTGCAAAAACTACTGAAATATTATGTGTTTACAGATGGGTAAATCTTTCGAGCTTAAGTAAATACTCTCGCTCGTATCATTTAAGAAGGATATTTAATTATGTTTGAGAACAAAAAGCAAGTTGTTTCTGGAATCGTAGCTTTAAGTGGTACATTTATCACACCTGAGACTGCACAAGCTAGTTTGAATCGTTCAAACTTAAACTTTTTGGTAAAAAGTACTCAAAAATCTGCCGCAGCAAGACAAGCCTCAGAGGTATTAAATAAAGTTAAGGCAACTAAAAAAGTTTTTGATTTTGTTAAAAACGATGCTGATAAAGCAATTAACAAAGCAAAAAATATTAGAAATGACGCTCTGAAAAAAGCTTATCAAGCAGAAGATATAGCTCAAGGGGCAAAGGAAGATTGGGAGATAAAAGTTATTATCGCAAAGAAAAAAATTAGAGAAGCTCAAGAAAATCCAGAAAAAAAATACCTCATAAAGCAAGTAAAGCAAGCAAAAATAGATGCAGATATTGCACTGGAAAACTTTGAGAATAAACAATCTATAGTTGCTACAAATAAACTTCATCTTCGAGATAGAGAGGAAAATTTAGCAGCTATTAGAAAGATGCACGAACATCGACTTCAAGCCGCAAGGAAGGCTTGTGAAATAGCTCAAATTGAGCAACAAAATGCTATTTTATATGCAAATCCTTATGCCACATAAACTTTTGATTGTGATATTGCTTTTTTATCGGGAATAAGACATCTACCATAACAAAATAAATTCTCGATTATAATTTAGTACTTCCAAGATTTAAAATACTAAAGATATTAATTTGTCCATGGAAGCCATTACATCATCTTTTATACCTAAATAATCACGATTTTGATATGATAATCATTGATATTTTTTATTATATTCTCTTGCTCTATCTACTCTTAATATTCTCCTTACCATCTTCATTACGAACGAAGTGAGTTAAAGTAAAACAGTAAATTGATAGTAGTTGTTCAGACTTTATGGAATTTCAAGATATTAGTTTGGTTAAAGGTTATCATGCTCATGTTTACTTCGATGAGTCTACCTGCGAGCAAGCAATTGCTTTGTGTGAAGAAGCCGGAAAGCAATTTTCAGTAAAAGTAGGGCGAGTACATCGTAAACCTGTAGGACCTCATCCTTCATGGAGTTGCCAGCTTGCTTTTGATCTTGATGAATCTGCAATTTTACTCTCTTGGTTAGCTCTAAATAGAAAGGGTTTAACAATTCTAATTCACCCACTTACCGGTAACGATTTAAAAGACCATACCGATTATGCTTCTTGGATGGGAAATGCACAAGTGTTAAATCTCGATGCTCTCAGATAAATAACTATAATTTGAAGCTTTGTATTAAACAAATTGAATTAACTGCTAATTCAATTATTTTCATTTTATTTGCTTTGTCGAAAAACAAATATAATTCCTATCTTATAAGTTTGTTATTACTTCTAATGGTATAGTTAAGATAATTTCGCGAAAATTATCGGAAAATTACTATTTAACTTGTAGGTATATTGCAAAATATCTATAGGTTATATGAAAAAAACTCCTGGTAAAACAACAATTGCTGACAAAGTAAAGATATTAACACTTTTATTGTTATGTCTACCTGTTCTCGGTGCTTGTCGTCAAGAGGAATCAACTTTAGTTAGCTGCTTACCAGAATCAAGACAGCTAACAGATGTTATTGTGCCACAAGATTCTGGTAGCAATTTGAAAACAGTTACTATATCTGCAAAACTCAAACAATTACAAGCAAGTTGTGATTCGGAGCGGCTTATAGATGGTGAAGGTAAAGAAATAGTCTTCAACGATCCCGTTCAATCATGTGGAGGTGCAGGATTCAATCAAGAAATGTTACAGCAAAGAAGAAAAGAACTTGAAATATTACGAGAGAAATATAGTGTAATAGTTGTAGGGTGTAATAATGATGGCATTCCTCTTCCATAAATAACCTTTTATTTTCGTCAAATTTTTTTAGCTCTGGGGATATCTACTAATGCCTACAGTAACTGCTCAAGGAAAAACTGTTGAATGCGAATCCGGTAGCAATCTCCGGAAAGTCTTGTTAGATAATAATATTGACCTTTATAACGGCAATGCAAAAATTATTAACTGTAGGGCTATTGGAACTTGCGGTACTTGTGCAGTGGCAATAGAGGGTGAAGTATCAGAAGTTAATTGGAAAGAAAAAACAAGATTGGCACTTCCTCCTCATTCTTCCGAGAGCGATCGCCGTTTAGCTTGTCAAACCAAAGTATTAGGAGATGTCCGCGTTACTAAGTATGATGGCTTCTGGGGACAGGGTTCTAAAGTCGTATTTTAAAGACAATTAAGTTTTAAGTATTATTTTTTACTATTTTCAACAAGCGATTAATAAACCCGGTTTCTTATCGTCATTCTGCAATCAAAAAGAAACCGAGTTTATCGTACAAATAACACGTAACATTTATGTAAGCCGCAAGCGCTTTCTTAAAGGTTGGTAATTGGTAATTGTTTACTAATAAATAATTAATATCGCTATAGCTGGTTGTAGTAATGGGTAATAGGGGATTCGGCATGGGGAATTGGGCATGGAGCATGGTTGAATAAATAAGGAAGATTAGAGAAATTAGGCAGTAAGATGCTCCCACTACAATTATTTTTAAATCCTAACTCCTAACTCCTAACTCCTAACTTTACAGACGTAGCAGTGCTACGTCTCTACACTCCTAACTTTTTCTCCCTCTTCCTCATGGCAATCCTACTTTCCTTCTACGCTTTCATAGCTATCGGTATCGCTGAAGGGGGTTTGGGTGTTCTCATTCCTTCAATTAGCGAAACTTACAATTTAACGTCTGCTAACATAACTTTGATTTTTCTGAGTCAAGTTACGGGTTATATTTTTGCTGCTTTAGCTAGCAGTATTTTAAGTAGTCGTATCGGATTGGCAAGGATGTTATTGTTAGCATCTATAAGCCTTTCATTTGCATTTATAATCTACGCTTTCAGCCCCTATTGGTGGCTAATGGTTGGTGCTGGAAGCTTACTAGGTTTGGGAATTGGTTTAATTGATGCCGGAATTAATAGCTATATCGCCAATCGAAATCAAGCTGATTTGATGGCTTGGCTGCATGGATTTTATGGAATTGGGGCATTATTAGGACCGGCGATCGCCACTACGTTATTAGCGGTAAACTTACCTTGGCGCAGTGTTTATCTGGTTTTTTCGGCTGTTGTCGGGTTGATGGTAGTTGGTATGTTGTGGGCTGTTATATCTGACTACAAACCTTTAACTAAGAAAATTAAAAAGTCTGATAGAAGTGCTTGGGGAAATTTAGGTACAGCTTTAAAAACACCTACGGTTTTACTAGCCGGTTTATTTTTATTAGTTTACGTCGGAACAGAAGCTTCGGTGGGCAACTGGGCTTATAGCGTACAACATATTAGTAGAAATACACCAACATTAATCGCGGGTTATAGCGTTAGTGCTTACTGGTTGGGATTAACATTAGGACGTTTTATCAGCGGACGATTTGTAAAATTATTTGGTGTAAATCGCACCTTGAATTACAGTTTAATATTTTTGAGTTTGAGTTTGATAGCTTGGTGGTTATTACCAAATCAGTTAATCAGTTTACCTTTAATTGGTATTGCCCTAGCTCCAATTTTTCCATTAACAATTTGGTTGACACCGCAACGAATACCGACAGCAATAGTACCAGCAGCGATAGGTTTTATTACTAGCGTGGCGAGTTTGGGTGCAGCAGCAATTCCTTCCTTAGCGGGTTTTTTTGCCTCTAGGTTTGGGTTGGAGGTGATTCCGTTTTTGATGATTCCTTTAGCTGGGATGATGTTGGTTTTGCATCGGGGGATGGTGAATCAGTCAGCAGTGAGCAGTGAGCATAATTCGTAATTCGTAATTCGTAATTCGTAATTAATGCCCCATAAATGGAATTTAGGGGCTTCAACAAAGAATAGGAATTGTCATCCACGGATAAATCCGGGGGCTTCTGACCTTAAAAATTTACTTGGTGAACAGTGAGTAATCAGAAAAATAGGCAATATTTTTAAGTTATGGTCGTTTTTAGTATAAAATCAAGCCGTAGCTTAGAAAATTTAGATGCCGATTCAACGCCTAGCTCGACTCAGTGACATTATTTTCGCTGTAGCCATGACCATCCTAACCTTGGTTTTTGATCCAATACCGCTGGATCAAATATCCCCTGAAATGGCGGCTCAATTACTCTTAAAGCAATTGCCAGCTATGGGAATCTATGCCATTACCTTTCTCACCATAGCCTTCTATTGGTTTACTCATGTGAATCAGTTTAAATATTATCAAAAAACCGATGCGGTTCATACTTTTTTGAGTTTGTTCGCTCTCTTATTTGTAGTGTTTTTACCCTATGCCAGCAATCTCTCCGAATCCTATGAGGGCGTATTTGCGATCAATGTGTTTTACAGTGTTACAGCAATAGGGGTGGGTATTTTTTCAACAGCCGCATGGATTTACGCCACTCAAAATCGACGGCTGGTGGCACCTGACTTATCCGACGAAACGATTTGCCATGTCCGTCAAGAAAGCTACATTGAACCCATAATTTTTCTACTGGCAATTGGTGCAGCTTTGTTGGCTCCCTGGGGCTGGAGCATAACCGTGTTTCTAGGTTTTCCGATTGCTTTTTTGATTCAGCCAATGTTGTCTCGCCGCTCCAAAAAAATCTCGGGAAATCTAGAATAAACATCAAGCGGTTTGTTTTAGGCTCGTTTTTTTAGTGTCAACTTAATATTTACAATTATTTAATTAGTAGGTAAGGCTGGTTGACCTTTTTACGGATAAACACCAGATGTTTTATAAACTGTAAATGAGTCACCTTTTTTCTTGGATTTTTTTTGGGGAATTCTCCTAGACCATTTCTCCATCTACGAAAAGCATTTTTCAACGCGATAAAAGCTGATTGGTAAACTGTAGAAGGATATTTTTTCATCCACCCATATTCAGGCAACTTCATTGTGAGTTGGGTGAATACTTTTTTGATGGCATCTATCCCAGCAATGCCACTCATTAAAGAGCGTTCCTTATTATTTAATTTTAACTCTCTTTTAATGGCAAAAATTTCCAGATTCGGCTATTCCAACCTTCATTGAGCATAAACTCCTCACACAACATGAGTCAATACTCCTCAAAATCTATCAATACCACCAACTGTAAATAAGTTTAGTAAAGAATTTAGCGATTTAATCTAGCTCTTACACGCCCCCGTGTATCGCACTGGCTTCATAAAATCGCGTTGCTCCCATCAGATTCATAGGTATTTTTAGCTGAATTTAATCAGGATGAGAAATATCTTTGTAGGTAGCTCAAAGAGAAGCGTTTAATTTCTGTGAATAACTGTTGCTGAAATTCTTTCTCTTGACCTAGAGCAATCCACATTATCTGACCGCCTGCATTGATCAAGACACAGGCAATCGCTTCATAATTTACTTCTTCTTGAATTGCCTCTCGTTGTTTGAGCAAAATCACTAATTCTCGAATGAGTTTTGCATCAACAGCTTTTTCAATTTTATTGAGTTCAGACACTAAGTCTTGAGCTTCCATATGAATTTTATGGTAACCCGGATTCTCCAAATAGAAATTAATCCCGATATCGGTCAATTTATCCACAAAGGTAAACAAAGGCAATTTTGACAGTTCTGCATCATTAAAAAGTGCTAATCGCTGGTAAAGCAAATCGTTATAACGCACAAATAAGGCTTGTACAATTGCCGCTTTGTTTGGAAAAAACTGGTAAAGCGATCCAATCGGTATCTGTGCC
>JBCBPQ010000347.1:0-6710 GCA_039820645.1 Cyanobacteria bacterium J06633_8
AGCCACAGAGCCAGACAAAACTTTTTATCAAGGAATTTTACAAATTTCAGTAGCGCTTTATCATTTAGGTAACGGTAATTTAAAAGGCGCGATAATTTTACTAGGTGAAGGTAGCAACCGTCTTGCTCGTTATCCTTCTGTTTATTGCCAAGTTGATGTCGATGAATTATTAGAGCAAAGCATAGCTTTATTAAAAGCACTACAAAAAAATCAACTAGAACAAATTGACTCTTCCTCACTCGAGGCTGACACTTTACCCCTTCCCCGGATTTTAGTAGTTGAAGAGTAATTAAGATTGGTAATTGGGCATGGGGCATTGGGCATTGGTAATTGTTCACTGTTAACTGTTAACTGTTGAGTGTTGAAACTTTGGCGGTTATTGAAGCGTCAGGAATTGTGTAGATTATTTGTAATCAAATAGTCATCTATCGGTAAATATAACGTTTTGATATAGTACTTGAGATAATTAAAGTACGAGCCAAAATTATTGCTTATTATTACTCCTACACAGTTATGATGTACAACTACCGCTTACCTAAACTCCAATTGCGTCGTCTCGGTTTCGCTTTAATGTTGCCGGTTGCACTGTGTGGCGCGGTAGTTTTACCTACTCAGCTACAAACTGCAATAGCTCAAACTTCGGATAATCGTCCTTTGAGTATTCGTGCGGATGTGCAGGAATATAATTCTAATACTCAAGTAGTTACCGCAAGGGGTAACGTCCAACTTTCCTATCCCTCTCGCCAGATAAAAGCAACCGCAGCTCAAGCACAATTTTTTAATCGAGAGCGCCGGATTATTCTTAGTGGTGGCGTGTATATTTTGCAAGGTGGCACTAACAGCATTCGGGGAGAAACTGTTACTTATTTAATTGATGAAGGAAGATTTGTTGCTACACCAAAAAGCGGCAGACAGGTAGAATCTGTATATGTTGTGGACGATGCTCCCAATGCTTCATCTAATAGGGCACCTTCGACACCAAACTTAAGACGTTCTAATTAGAAAGGACAAATAACGAGCGCAAATCGTGAAAATTGTTTTAGAGAACATTCACAAATCCTACGGGAAGCGGACAATTGTCAATCGCGTTAATCTTTCCGTTGCTCAAGGTGAAATCGTCGGTTTACTAGGACCAAATGGTGCTGGTAAAACGACGACTTTTTATATTGCTACCGGTTTAGAAAAACCCGATAAAGGAACGGTTTGGCTTGATAAGCGCGATGTTACAGCTATTCCCATGCATGGCAGAGCCCGTTTGGGTGTTGGTTATTTAGCCCAAGAAGCAAGCGTTTTTCGTCAATTAACCGTGCGGGAAAATATTCTATTGGTACTCGAACAAACCAAGGTACCCCGTTCGGAATGGGATATACGTGTTAGTAAACTGTTACGAGAATTTAGTTTAGAAAAAGTTGCCAATAGTAAAGGAATTCAGCTTTCCGGAGGAGAAAGACGCAGAACCGAATTAGCAAGAGCTTTAGCATCAGGAAGAGAAGGACCCTCATTTTTATTTTTAGATGAACCCTTTGCTGGAGTCGATCCCATTGCAGTTTCCGAAATTCAACAAATTGTTGCCCGACTTCGCGATCGCAACATGGGAATCTTGATTACAGATCACAATGTCCGCGAAACTCTTGACATTACCGACAGAGGGTACATCATGCGCGAAGGAGAAATACTAGCCTCCGGCTCCTCCGATGAACTTTACGACAATCCCCTTGTCAGGCAGTATTATTTAGGTGAAAATTTTCAAGTTTAATATATTGGGAATTGGGAATAGGGCATAGGGCATTGGTAACCACTAACCACTAACCACCAACCACCAACAACTAACCACTAACCACTAACCACTAACCACCAACAACTAACCACTAACCACCAACAACTAACCACTAACCACTAACCACCAACAACTAACCACTAACCACTAACCACTAACCACTAACTGAAATGCTGATGACAATAATGGATCGCTATTTAACCAGGGAAATGGTACCGCCATTTTTGTTTGGTGTTGCTGCTTTTTCTTCCCTGGGAGTTTCAATCGGTGCGGTTTTTGAATTAGTACGTAAAGTTGTTGAATCTGGTTTACCTGTAGGGATAGCTGCTAGAGTTTTTGTTTTAAATTTCCCCGAATTTATTGTTTTAGCTTTCCCCATGTCAACGCTACTAGCTACTTTGATGACTTACAGTCGTCTTTCAAGTCAAAGTGAATTGACTGCATTGCGTAGCTGTGGAGTTAGCGTTTATCGCATGGTGGCTACAGCTGTATGTTTAAGTTTTCTGGTTACAGGTTTAACATTTGTATTTAACGAGCAGATTGCACCGGCAGCTAAATACCAAGCAACTGTGACTATGCGAAAAGCTTTAAAAAGCGAACAACCTTCTTTTAAAAGAGAAAATTTAATTTATCCCGAATATAAAAAAGTTAAAAAAGAAGATGGTAGTAAAGAAAAGGTTTTATCGCGGCTATTTTATGCCGACCAATTTGACGGCAAAATGATGAAAGGTTTAACAATTATCGACCGTTCGCAAAATGATTTTAGTCAGATTGTTCAGGCTGAATCTGGAGAATGGAATGTCAAAGATAATGTTTGGGATTTTTATAATGGTACTATTTATTTAATCGCTCCCGACCGTTCTTACCGTAATATTGTCCGCTTTCAACGGCAACAGCTAAAGTTACCACGCACTCCATTAGATTTAGCTAAAGAAAGCCGCGATTATGGGGAAATGAATATTGTCCAAGCATTAGAACAATTAGAAGTAGAAAAACTGCGCGGTGACGACCGAAAAATTCGCAAACTAAGAGTTAGAATTCAACAGAAATTCGCTTTACCATTTGTTTGTATGGTTTTTGGTTTAGTTGGTGCAACAATGGGCAGCGTACCGGGAAGAACTGGTTCTGCAAAAAGTTTCGGTATCAGCGTAATCATTATCTTTGGTTACTATTTGTTGAGTTTCATTAGCGGTGGATTAGCACAAGCTGGTGTTTTTTCTCCTTTCTTAGGAGCTTGGTTTCCCAACTTTTTGGGATTAGGAATCGGTTTATTTTTGTTAACAAGAGTTGCAAGACGATGACAGTTAACAGTTAACAGTGAGCAGTCAGCAGTTAAGAGTCAATATAGCAGTTTCTGTTGAATCCTCCGGCACCCCTCTCCTTATATGCGGAGAGGGGAAGGGGTGAGGTTAATAAAGGTTGAAATTCTCCTCCTCTCCCCACTCCCTGCTAAATCCAGTGTCAAAAATATTACAAAAGTAAATATTTTAACAATAATCTACATAGAAGTTATGACGTAGGGATTTATTAGACGTTAGGATTAGAGGATAATCTAAAACTTGAGTTGCTCATGACACGTTCTCGTTTCGTTTCCCCTCGCTTACGCTACCTTAAAGCTAGATTATCGATTTTTACTAGTTCTAGTTTTTTAGCAGCATTGGTGTTTTTGTCCTCTTTAGGCTTCGTAATTAAAGAATATTGGACTAATCCTAATTTCCTGAAGTTTTCCCAAAACCAACAAGCACCTTCACCTCCATTATCTAATTCTCAATCATCACTTTCGGATGAAGATAGAGCAATTGCAGCTGATATAGATAATTTATCGATACTTGATTTCGATAAACAACAAGCAAGTATACCTGTAACTACAAAGATTGATGAAAGTGAAAAAATTAAACAGCAAAATCAAACTCAATTAAAAAAGATTTTAGATTTTAATAAAAAAACTCAAAAAGCTAACGAAATTAAGCCGAGTGCTATAAAACAGCAAACAGCGAATATTCCATCTGCATCCCAGGATAATCCTTTTCTGAAACAAGCGAATAATTTACTAAAATTTAAGCTTGATAGTAGTAAACAAGATAAAGACGTTAATAATTTATCTCCATTTTCAACTAATTCACAAACTCCTCATAATTCATTTGGTTTAGGTATAACAAGCGGTAATTCTGTTAATCCAAGCCTGAGTGGTACTTCTGAGAGTGCTTTGCAAAAAGCTATTAATCAATCGGTTAAAAATAGGCAAACCAAGGAAAAACTAACAGCAGATAATTTAAATAATCAAGATACTTCTAATCGGTTAGTAGAACCTGGTGAAAAACAAACTACAAATCAAAGATTGCTTCCAAAACCAACTAATTCTTTTGTTGATACCAGAGTTTTGAATCAACCTTTTAACAATCAATATCAAAACCCCTACAACAAATATAATAATAGTCAAGTTCCCAGAAATAATTTAGCTCAACCAGGTTTAAATAATCAATATCAAAACCCCTACAGCAACTTTAATAATACTCAAACTCCCAGAAATAATTTAGCTCAACCAGGTTTAAATAATCAATATCAAAACCCCTACAACAACTATAATAATAGTCAAGTTCCCAGAAATAATTTAGTTCAACCAGGTTTAAATAATCAATATCAAAACCCCTACAACAACTATAATAATACTCAAGTTCCCAGAAATAATTTAGTTCAACCCAACAATACCTACAACAACTTCAGCAATAACCGACAACAAAACCCCTATAGCAACTTTAATAGAAACCAAATACCTACAAACAATCAATTCCAAAATCCCTCTAACAACTTTAATAATTCTCAAATTCGCAATAATAGCTTCAGCCCGCAAATACAAACAAGACTTAATAATGCCTACAATAGATTGAAAAATCGAAATAGTGCCACCATAGTTAATCCTAATACCTACAACGCACCAAACAACAATATAAACAATATAAATAATATAAATAGAGGTTTGCAGCAACCTAACCTACAGCAATTTAATTCACCATATTATCAGCAGAATCAGATACAGTATCCTAATAATGGGTTTCGTTATTAATTAATTTTGTTATAGCATCTATAGCATTCCTAAATCATTTGTGAGATTTTAGAAACCCGGTTTTTCCAAAAAACCGGGTTTCTAGCACCTAACTTTCTCACGACTCATCTAGGATTGCTATAGCAAATGTAGGGAAGAGGAAATAGGAAATAGCCTATAGGGAGAATAAGCATTATTTATCTGTATAATCACCTTTCAAGCAACAGAAATTTTTCTTATTCCCCTCCCCCTCTTCCCACTCACTTAACGCCGATAATCTTTCACCGGGAAAGAAGTAAATATAAAAATTTTTTATTTCCAATGTATTGATGTTATCACATTTGGGAATACTAACTCCAGAAGCATTACTTATTTCAGTTATTATGGTTAGTATTCCTGGATATGACATCAAAGAGCAACTCTATAAAGGTTCTCGAACTCTGGTTTACCGGGGTTTTCGAGAATATACCCAAAAACCTGTAGTTATCAAACTGCTAAAAAATTCCTATCCTACCTTTAACGAATTACAACAATTTCGCAATCAATACACCATTGCCAAGAATTTAGATATTCCCGGAATTGTTCATCCCTATAGTCTCGAAACCTACGAGAATAGTTATGCTTTGGTGATGGAAGACTTTGGAGGGATTTCACTAAGTGAATATATGCAGACTACAGAAAATTCTCTAGTAGATGTATTATCGATTGGGTTGCAAATTAGCGATGTTCTTCATCATATACATCAACATCGAATAATTCACAAAGATATAAAACCTGCCAATATTTTAATTAATCCTGAAACTAAGCAAGTAAAGTTAATTGACTTTAGTATTTCTTCATTGCTGCCAAAAGAAACCCAAGAAATAAAAAGTCCTAATAGTTTAGAAGGAACCCTGGCATATATTTCTCCCGAACAAACTGGGAGAATGAATCGGGGTATTGATTATCGCAGCGATTTTTATGCTTTAGGTGTTACTTTTTATGAATTGTTAACTGGAGAATTACCGTTTAAGTCAAATGATGCAATGGAGTTGGTGCATTGTCATATAGCGAAACAACCATTACCAATTACAAAAATTCCCAAGACTTTATCAGATATCGTCATGAAATTAATGGCAAAAAATGCTGAAGATAGATATCAAACTGCTTTGGGATTAAAATATGATTTAGGAAAATTGTTATATCAACTCAAGGAAACTGATGGAATAGGACATTTTGAAATTGCCCAACGGGATATTTGTGACAGATTTATTATTCCGGAAAAATTGTACGGAAGGGAAGAAGAAGTAAAGGAATTACTAACAGCATTTGAGAGAGTATCTCAAGGGAATAGGGAATTAATGTTAGTAGCTGGTTTTTCTGGTATCGGAAAAACTGCGGTAGTAAATGAAGTTCATAAACCCATTGTTAAACAACGGGGATATTTTATCAAAGGGAAATTTGACCAGTTTAATCGTAATATTCCCTTATCGGCTTTTTTACAAGCATTTCGAGATTTAATCATTCAGTTATTAGGTGAAAGTGATGCTCAATTATCAACTTGGAAACATAAAATTTTACAAGCTTTAGGAGATAACGCTCAAGTAATTATTGAAGTCATTCCGGAATTAGAAAAAATTATTGGAGAACAAGCACCTGTAACAGAATTATCAGGAACTGCATCTCAAAATAGATTTAATGTATTATTTCAAAAGTTTATTCAAGTTGTTACAACTAAAGAACATCCTTTAGTCATATTTTTAGATGATTTACAGTGGGCTGATTCCGCATCTTTACAAATGATGCAGTTACTCATGGGTGAATCATCAACCAATTATTTATTGATGATAGGTGCTTATCGAGATAATGAAGTTAATACTGCTCATCCTTTGATGTTGACTTTAGGACAAA
>JBCBPQ010000348.1:0-6651 GCA_039820645.1 Cyanobacteria bacterium J06633_8
CAACACATGGGTTAATCAGAAGTTTACAATCAGGAAGCTTGGATTCCTTACTAACTAATCCTTGGCTGATGTCGAGCGTTGACCAGATAAAACCGTTGCAATTGCAGCAATTACAACTAAAATTACTGTTGCAACAAAAATCGACATCAGCCAAGGATTAGTTAGTAAGGAATCCAAGCTTCCTGATTGTAAACTTTTGATTAACCCATGTGTTGGGGCACTATCTTGAAGTCCGTGTGGATTTGGCACCCAGCTTTCATCAAAATCATCTGTTGGATGTTGATTATTTTGATAATTCGGATTTTGTTGTTGATGTTGAAATTGCATCGTTCTTCAAAACCTCTCTTCTGTAGTGCCTCAAAATTAGTGCTGCGACAATTCCCCCCAAAATAGTCCCACCAATCCCACCAGCCATTATTTTGATAAAAACTGGTTTTGGTGGAGAAGTTATAGAAACAGCTATTGTTGCAACAGTAGTAGTTGTTGTGATTGCAGCAGTAGTTGCAATAAACCCTCCTTCAGTCATAAAGTTAGCTATGGTTCGACGGTCATTAAAGAAGGCTTTATTAACCGTTGGTGTAATTGCAGTTAAGGCTGCGGTTGCTAATTTTGGTGCAGTCTCGATTACTTCTTCGACGATGGGGATGGTGATGTGTTCGTCTTCTGTGTTGAAGGTAGGGCTGTTTTTTGAGAACTTGCTAACATGGGATGTTCTTCCTCCCCCCAGTTGATTGAATTTCCCAAAAAATTTTGCTCAAACTGATTTTCAACTGCATCAAAAGCTTTATCAAAACCAGCAACGGTTTGATTTTGATTGATAGATGATGCTTCCGTACCGTTCATAATTAAGTCTTGAGTTTGGCGTAAAAAAGCTTCTCTAAATAATGCGTAACCAACCTCAGATATGGATTGAGATTTTAACAATAACTGATATAAATCATAGTGGTAGCTTCCAATATTTAACTGTTCTGGTGAAGTACCAATACGTTGTTTGAAAAATTCATCTAAGTTGAATCTTTCACCCAAAGTTTGTTGTTGAGCTTGGGCTTCTTTTTGTAATTGTTGTAGCTCTAATAATCCTTGTTCTATGGTTATTTGTTGATTTTTACAAGCTCCAATAAACTCTTGAATTTTCTGTTTATCATTTGGTGTAACTACGTTTTTAACAATTTCAATCTTCAATACCTGACAAATCGATTTAAGTTGCTCTAATGGTATTTCAAGCTGCTGTGCCACCAAAGTTAAATTCATCATCTTCGATTTCCTCTTCTAATTTATCAACTAAAATCTGTGCTAGAAAGTGAGCTTTTTCTTCTTTCGTTAAGAACTCCGTGACGAATTGACGTAAGCTCATACGGCGTACTGAGGCAATATACTTTTTCAAACCACCCATTCCCAAAACAGTATCTATGTAAGCATCTTGCTGAACGCGGAGAAATTTGTAAGCGATATAAAAATCAGCGAGAGCTTCTAATTCATCACAACTAAAATAAGTTGCTTTTTTTGGTGGTGTAAGTCCTGTCCACAAACACCAATTCTTAATTGTTTGAAGGCTAACTTTACATTTTTTGGCTAATGTACTTTGGGTATAAAGCCGCTGAATATTTTTCATGCCCTCTTCATCCCAATTCGTTTTCAACTACTAATTAGGTGCAACTTTAATTCAAGTTTATTTGAATTGCAGTTGCGCTACATTTATGATATTTACTATTAAAGCACTTCTTGATTTTTTAGAGGAGATAATCCTGTAAAAATCGGGTAATTTAGCTGCTCAAAAAAATAACCCCAATCCGTTTTTTAAGATTGAAGTTATAAAGTATTATCTGAAATTTTTATATTACGTTGAAACTGGAATAATATATGGAAGCAGCGGAGTAATATCCCAAGTGTATGATGATAAGTTTTTCCGTAAAACCATCCTTCTACCGTACACTCACTGTAACCTGTTAATTTACAAAGGGTCATGATAGAAGCTTTCATATAACCTGGTGGACTGCGCTCTCCTGGGTATGGTGCTTCAACGTCTGGATGAATAATAGGAATCCAAATTCGACACCATTCTTGAGGTGACATCGGTTCTAAAATTGCCAAAAATATCTGTTGGTTATTTGGCTGGGTTTTTGTTTCACTTAAAATAAATTTTGCTAGCCAACGTGGAATATCAAAAGTTTGATTGCGTTTCATTCTTCGTTACTCACTTTAATCTTAGAGTCAGATATTACTGAAGCACAAAATTTTAACAGTCTCGCTTATATAAGCTATAGACTGCTGAGAGATTTAATTCTGATTTTTAAATAAAAATACCTACTCAATTATTTGATTTTGAACAGCTATTAGTAGCATTTAATTAGCAAGCTTAGGCGAAAATACACCCCATGCTATTATTCAGTCTTTATAAAACACAATGGCACTATCAATTAATAACAAAGTAATTGAGTACAAATCTAAAAAGGTATTTCCTGTTCTTGATAACTCGGATGAGATACTTTCAAATCTGAAATAAAGGCAGTTAGAGCATGAATCCCTGTGTATAGGGTTCCGCTTTTTGTTCGATATCCTTTGCTGCTCCAACCATTCCAACCTAAATGTTCTCCCATCTCGCCAAACTCATTAATAATCGAATTTGAATTAGTTTTTTGCTGTAATTCTTCCTGTTGTTTTCTGCTATGTGCTTTAGCTCTCGTTAATTCATGCTCTTTTTGAGAAAGTACGTTATTCAACCGCTCAACTTCTGACATCAATGGTTCAATCGTTTTTTCTAACTCTTTGTTAACTACCTTCGCAGCTTGCTTGTTAAATGTATTACCCCAGCTATCTCTATTGGAATCTTCGAGGGATTTTTCTAAATCTTGGATTCTTTGTTCGAGTCGTTGATTTTCTTCTACTAAGCCCCGAACATGGTTTAATTCGTTATCTTTGGCTATTAATTGCTCGATTAGCTTTTGTTTAGCTTGTTCCATCTTTTGAGCGTGCTTTTGAGCAACAATTATTTCTTCTTTAGCTGCTTTGAGCGCTGCATCCCGAATTTCTACAAATTTTCCCAGTTCTTCTTCGGTTTTCTCTTTCTCTCGCTGTGCTAAAGCTTCGGCTATTTTCTTTTCAACTTCAGCTGCACTAAACATATGCTTTGGGGAAGCTGTTTTTATAACTGTTTTTTGGGATTCTGGCTGAATTTGATGGGGTTTGAATAGGTGCTTGGAGTTCATTCCTTGAGCAACTACGTGGTCAAGCAATACCCAGAAATCACCGTTCCACTCAGACATGATGATTCCAGTCGAACCAGCCCAGCCTCTGTCACATTTTGTAACTATGATTCGCGTTCCGGGAACTAGGAGTGGGGGAGTCGGGGAAACGGGAGTGAGGGATTGTTCTTTCCCTCCCTCTCTCACTCTCTCCCTCTCTCCCTCCTCTTTCTCTCGTTCCTTCTTAATTTCTGCTGCTGTTCTATGAGGCGATCGCACTAGTTCTTTTACCAAATCGTGGCTGACTTTAGTTAGTTGTCGTAGTGCTGATACGCTCCATTTTTGGACATTAGTGCGAACTAAACGTTGTAACCGCTTCGGCAGCTTTGAAAACCAATTGTAGATTTCTATTGAGGCTTTGGCTATGTATCGTGATGCTCCGAAGTCATCGGATGCTAGCCAATTGTCAAATACTTTTTTACCTTTTGGGTTATGAGCAATGCAGTCTTGATAAATTGAGTTTAATGCTTGCCCATTTTCTAGTAAGCCATCGAAGGTTTGACGGACAAAGCCGATGAAATTTGATAGGGTTTGTTGAGCTTTGGATTCAAGCTCCGAATTACAAAAATTGCTGTAGTCAAATGAGTAGATAATTGGGAATTCGTAAGGCATAATAAAGAAAACCTCCTTTAAAGTTGTCCTGTCAACTTGGAGAACCATACCCCTCGGTTTGATTGCTAGTCTGGGCGGGGGGTTTTGGTCTTTTTAATCTAGATATATTTATCTTACTCGTTTTTCATGGCATAATCTACCTTCTCAAAATAAAAATTTACTTAACTATTTATGTCGTTTGCAAGGTGCAACTTCAGATACCTGTTCTAAAAGTTCGTTTATCGCAGGTTGAATTTCCTCTAATTTCAGATATAAACTATTGATTGTGTGAGCTATTTGAAGGATTCGCACTACAGCATCAGGTCTTCTTTCAAATTGACCTCCCCAGTTTTTATCAATAGTTTGATGTGAGTAGGCTCCAAAAGTTGCTTCGGTCAAAATTCTCACACAAGCGGCTCTATAACCTCTTTCTCCTGGTTTGGGATTCTGAACATATTTTTCACAATATTCAAGTGGCTCCATCAAAGGTTATTGAATTAGTTACAACTATTAAATTGTGTCTCCTATCACGCTATCTTTAATACCCATTTTTTATGGTGATATCCCACCATTGATAATACAGCAGAAAGGGGCGCTAATTTCTTAAACGTTAGGAGTTACTAAGCATTGTAACCGGCTTAGATACTTTGAGCTTGATTGGTATTTAATAACTAGGATTTTGACTTTCAGTAATTTCTATTTTCAGAATATAACACATATTGATGTCTTTTTAACTCAACAAAAGAGTTAATTGATCTAAATTTGTATTTTTTTGATATGAGGAAGTATTATAACGGGTATGAGCAAACGTATCCAAGTTACACTTCCCGATAGGCTTGCAGAAGATTTGGAAAAGTGGGCGACCTATGATGGACGACCATTATCAAATCTTGCTGCTTATCTTTTAGAACGTGCTGTAGCAGAAGCAAAAAAAGAAGGTGCTGAATGGACCAAAGTAAGTCAAGGAGGAAAGTAAATAGTCCCCCAAGTGAATGATTTTATTTTCATGAATTTAATGTAATACATTTGCGTCGCAAAAACAACCTTTGTAACGCGAAATATATTATTTGTAAGATGAAGAATTATAATTCAGTAGAAGCATTGCAACGCAAGATATAGAAGAATATGAAGCTTGATACACAAATAAACTTTCGCACTAGTAGCGAAATTAAAGAAGAAATAGAAAATATAGCCAAGAGTAGAGGTTTGAAGCCATCACAGTTACTCAACGAAATAGTAGCTGATTTCGTTAAACGGCAAGAGAGTCAAAAATCGGAAAAGCCAGAACTTGATAAAGTTTATGAGTTGCTTTCTCTCCAAGGACAACGATTGGAGCTATTGGAGAAGCATCAACAAGAAATGGCAAAAAAATCAGCAGCCTGAGAGAAGAGAATCAATCTCTCAGGCAACAACGCGACCGCATTTTGCAAATTATCAAAGAAAGCCCGCCTGCGTCACATGATGAGGCGGGTTAAATATTATTACTAAATTAGCGACGCATTGTAATTCCTTGGATTACAATATTATCCATAGCTAAAGTATTAAGGTGCATATGCCTAAAAGAACATTTATATCGGTTGAAACAACACAGGAAATTAAAGAAGCTTTGAAGCGTAAAGCTAACATGGAGGGGAAAACTGTTACCGATGTTATTTCAAACATGGTTAACGAATATCTAAATGCACCGGAAAAGGAAGCTCAAGTGACTAACGTAATTAGCTTAGAGCAAAAAGTTCAGGAAATGCAGCAAACTCTTGAGAAACATACCCAAATTCTTAATCAGTACCAGCAATGCTTGGGGGAATTATCAGCCTGAGAGAGGAAAACGAAGCTCTCAGGCGAACTCATCAAAAATTATTAAAGCTTCTCAAGGAAAAGCCCACTGATGATTCAGTGGGTTAAATTTTTTCAGTTAATTTTGTATTGATTGAATACATACGATAGATACAAACAAACACCAGTATCTCTATTCTCTTACTATTTTTGACTCCCAATCAGCTTGCTCGGGATACAATTGTGCCAAGTATCTATACATTTCATAAACTGCATCTAGGTAATGAACACAAGGAATTAACAAACGTTTAAAATTAGCTTTATCTTCTGTTTCAGCTAACCATGAAGCAATACTGGGGAGATACCAATTGCGATCGCGAATTATAGTGTCTGCTGTTTTTACTGCGTCTTGACCTTTTCCTGCAATAGCTTGTATTTGAGCAAATTTATTCAAATGCCGACATCTGAGCAATTATACAATCTCCCCTACCCCTCCTTATCTAACCTATCCCGCGCCGCCCAAATCGCCTCCCGCAGTTCTCCCGCACAATCGCCATCCGTCACCTCGCGCCAAATCGTATTAAATCGATTTTCTCCTAAAACCTGCAATACTCGGGCTAAAGCATTTATATAAAAACCAATCAATTCTTGATGATGCTCAATATCAATTGCGAAACCATGAATATAAATTGGCAAAGCCTCAGAATAATTTGATTGTGCTTCTAAAACCCTTCCCCATTTACCCAATGTTTGTGAAGCCCAATAGTTGTAAATTTTATAGACAAATATTACATCGACTATAAAACTCCTAGCAGTGAGGAGTAATCTTCACTGGATGAACTACAACAACGCCACTTGCTATAACGGAGGGAACCTCCGCAACGCAGTGGCTCCCCTGTATCCCCTCCACAAAAGCATTAGGGACTACCTTTTTAATAATATTGCCACTTCCATTACAGTCAGCATTTATTAATATTCCTTCATGACTACGAAATAACCCGCGCTTAACTCTTCTGCCTTTATATTCGTATTGTCTACATAAGGG
>JBCBPQ010000349.1:0-6559 GCA_039820645.1 Cyanobacteria bacterium J06633_8
AATTTCTCTGCCAATGCTTTACGCTCTAAAAACTGTGCAGAACGTTCTTCATCACTAACACTAACTTTATTATTTCTAACCAATCGTTCCCGTACAAAATCCCACTTACTTTCCGACCAATTCATTTCTTCAATATCGTAGAGGGGAACCTTTATTTTGTGTAATAGAGGAACGTATGCTTCCGTACCACGACTATAAGCTGGATTGATAATTACTGCTCTCCCCGTACCCATTTTGGCGAACTGTGCGGGTTCTAATAAATGTCGCTTTTGATGATGCTCGTTTCTGCTGCGAGAACCACCTCCTTTACCAGTACTCTGAGATTTGGAATTAAATCTAATTTCCATTTCTCCCAAGTAGTCGCTGAATATCTTTGCAGATTCAGGGTCTTGGGGATTAAAAATAAACTTAGTTGCAGTACCTCCTAATATTGCTCGTGATAATTCTTTCCCGTAAACTTTCTCTAGTTGAGCAATATTTTGATAACCTAAAATACCGACGAAACCATCTTCACGCCCCTCGTTTAGCCAATTAACAAGTGCTGGTAAATAGAATGTCGGTAGCTCATCTAAAGCAACAATCAAAGGGTCACTACGGGGAATAGTGCGGGTTATGTTGCGGGTTACAATCATGTGAAGAATTGCAGCAAGCAGTGGACTAACAATGTCTCTGTTGTTTCTATCCAATCCAAAAACAATCAACTGTTTTCCATCTAGATCCAAAGGAAGGGTTGTTTGACCGCAGAATGCACCCACAAAATCCCTTTTGAGAAAGCGTTGGAACATCCTTTGTGCTGTACCGATAATTGATGCAGCTGTTTTTTCTGAATCTTTGACGCTGATTAACTGCGATAATGGTCGGGAAGTCCAGACTTTTAGTTTTTCTTTTGATGCTGCTTCGAGTCTAGCAGCAAGATTTGGTAAAGATAAAATCGCTTGAGCCATCATCAAATCACAGTATTTATCTTCGCCAGTCAGAGTTTTAATAGCTTTAGTAACAAGTAAAATCCCTTCAACCAAAGAATCTCCAGCTTCCTCAAAGAATTTATCACTACTAGCATTTGCACCTCTGTCAAAATTACGAGAGATTACTTGTGTAAGTTGTCCGGCTGCGATTGCATCTTCTTCATCTCTGAGTAAATCCAACGGATTACAAGTTTCACTCTCACCAAACCCCGGTGCAAATATTCTCACTGAATAACCCCGTTTCATTGCATAAGCTACAGCTCGTTTGGTTTGTGCAGGGAATTTAAAATCGTAGAGCAGCATGGGAAAACCTTGATCAAAAGCACTACGAATTAACGGGTCTATTACCGAGAAAGTTTTACCAGAACCAGCTGCGCCAATTACGGCTATTCCTCTTTGAGCATCTGGTACATAAAGAGTTGAATTAGAAGAAAGAAGTTGTTGAGTAATTGTTGGTTTGGTTTTGATTAAACCGCGAGAGTACCATTGTTTTTGTAAAGCAGTTCTAATGTACGGGGGAGTTCCAACGTACAATCCCACAGAATTACGAATCGGTTTAGCTATCTGTTTCCTTGCTTTCTTGGCTGCTTGGGATTTTTCTCGGCTACCACCCCAGTAACTGGTAGCAACTTTACCTTTATAATTACTTCCAGAAATTAATTTGAAAATACCAATACTAGCAAAACATCCTAACAGTATTAAACCAGATTGTGATTTAATTAAATTAGACAACTTATCAAACTGGGAATTTTGTGGTGGTGTTGATGGTTGTTGTACCACAAGAAAATTGTTATTCATTTTTTTCACTAATAAAACTTTTATTTAAGCGGATGTAATGACCGTTTTGATAGCAAAATTCAGTTTGTGATAATAATTTATATGTGTCTGGAATTTGGGTAATAGTCAAACAAGGAAACCCTTGGTTAGCAGTTTTAGAAACCTTGACTAGCTCTTGTGCTTTTGGAAGTTGTGGATTCGCAATAAATTCTAAAAGTGTTTTCCCATCAGAGTTATAAACTGAATATAAGCACCCAGCAGCACCACAAAGTTGAGGAGAACCATAATCAAAAAGATATAAGTTACCAGCACCTTGGGATGGGATTTGCATAACCTTTATTGAGGAAATATCAAGATAACGAGTTGATTGTTTAGTAACAACCTTTTTAAGAAGAGTTTTTGGTATAACTTCATCTGCATTTTCCCAAGTGGAGATGGGATGATTTTGAAATAAACTTTTATATAAAGTTGATACAGTTAAAGTCATGATAATTATGCATATAACTAAAACGATAATATGATTTTTACTCAGTCGTATATTATAAAAACTATAGATAAGTGATTGCATAATTAGTCTGAGATACAATTCATTGACTTCAGATTTCGCTTGTATTTATCTTTAGCTTTTTCTCCATATTCAAATATTGTCATTCCCTTACTCACATCACGAACTTGAGAATCAATCGGAATATTCACACCAGCAAAATGCATTTGAGTTGCACGCTCAATTAATCTATCTCCACTAAAAGGTTTACCTGTGCTTGGGTCAGTTTGCTGCGATGTAATTAATAGTAAATTACTAGTTTCTGTAAGAACTGAAGATTGCTGTTCGGTTGATGAAAAATTCTGTGTCTCTTTATTCTTTTTTATATCCAACAACGCAGAACTTAAAGCATCGAGATTAACACCAGATGAATCAATATTTCTGCAATCTCCTTGCTTTACGGGTATTAAGTCAGATACATTCAAATTCTTGCTAGAAGACATAATTGGGGAGCTATTGAAAGAAAATCCACTGCTTTTTAAACCCGTAGGAATTGACATTGAATTTTTGCGTGAATCAATCCGACCCAGGAATATAGCTTCTTTCTCCCTATAAGTCATAAATGGAACCGGACCAATAAAATAGGGGGTACATCCTAAGTCAACAAAATTATTTCTCATACAAATACGAAAGAATAAAGATTGAGAAACCTTTCCATCGACTTCCGACACATCCCAAACGGCTACTTTGAAAGCATCACCGAATAAATTTCTACCTGTGGGTTCTTTACCACCATTTACTGAACCTAAAATTCCCCTTCCACCTTTAACTAACTGGTATTTACCACTAACCCAAGCTTTTCCGTGAACAGCTTGAGAACCAGATAATTCAATATGAGCGCAATCTTTATCACAAGGAACTGCAAATCCTTCTTTATTACTGCCTGAAATAGTTCTATCTCGTTTTTGTTCGTCAGTTGCGAACCCAACATCTACTACTCCAACTTGCATTCCTACGGGGTTAGTAGGATTTGGTAATTGAGAAAATGGTACATCACTTAATCCGGGTACTTCATCGATATAAACTCCTTGCCATTTGTCAAAGCTAGCAATTGGAGTTGTTGATAGTCCTGGGATTGAATCAAGATTATAAGATGTTAAATCCAAAGATTCAAAATTTAATTTACCCAAATGAGAAGATTTTTTGAGCAAATTACCTATAGTTTGATTCGCATTAAATGACTGTGATAAATTTTCTGAAAGTAAATCATATATGGGTTTGACATCTCCTATCTTCCATTCTTCTAAATCAGGTATTGCTTTAACTAAGCTTTCTATTGTTTGAAATTTGACTACACCAAAACGGGACAAGTCACTTCCTTGTATATCAGAGCCAGTAATTTGAGAAATATCTAAAAGTGAAAATTCTTGGAGCTTAAAAGAGTCCTGAAAATCACCTAGCATTGTAAACGAATCTGGCTTTTGTCCCGTATCCCAACTACGAGAAGGGTCATATCCTAACTTCTGAGAAACATTTCCAGGTGCTTGAAATGAACCAGATTCAGTAATGGCTGGCATTTTAGAAAATGTAATTTGATTCCAATCTGGTAAACGAGTATTTTGCCAACTAATTGTAGGAATTTCTGTTTGTACGGATGGAGGGTTTGATATAGATTTCTGTTGCGATGTAATAAGAACAGCACTACAAATCAAAAGTGATAAACTTAATCCACAACTTCCGAATGAACGCTTTTTTATTAATTTCATGATTTGAATATCCATATTAAATAATTAGCGATTAATGTAAGCTTTAAAAACTTTATTTCACAACAGAAACGCTCCCAAGTTTAATTAACCGATTAATTAAGCGCATTGAAATACCGCTTTTACGAGCAGCGCTACTGATAGATTCTCCCATTCTCACTTTAATTAAAAAGTTAGCAATTCTTGACCACAACCGAGATTCCTTACTAATTAATCCTCTTGCATTAACAATCTTCAATCCTCTACTCATAAGCTGTAATTCGTTAATATTTTTAATATTATTAAACTGAGTATTTGGACTAATTTTTTTGTCAGGTATGATTTCCAGAGTATGGTAAGTAGGAGTTTTATTTCCCATTCCCACTTTAAATAAATATACTTTTCTTCCGGATTGCCCCTTTGCAATAACGGTTAACAAGCTAGTATTTGAGAATGGTAATTGTCTTACATTTAACGGTTTAATTTGTCGTAAATGTATTACCGTTGCTCCTTCTTTGTCGCATTCTCTTCCCTCTACAGATAAGCAGCCATCAACATCTAAAGATGCGAATGTCGGATTATCTAGCCAAACCTTCTCTACTATTTCATCACTCTTAATAAATGAGATATTTACTCCATACCCAGGTGATAATTCAATTCTAGGTATGTTTGAAGAACTATTACCAGTAGCAACTTGTTGAGTTATTTGTTTCACGCTTTGCTTTACTTCACTTGCAATGGCTGGTGATAAATTGAAGTAAGGAAGCGTTAAAGAACAAATAACAATAAATCCTTTTATAATTGAATATTGCTTACTCATCATCTAAAAACGATTACTAAAATTGAAAAGATTGATTAACAAAGACTTGTACCTCAGTACCAGCTTTGACATACCAAACATCCCCTCGTTTCTGTAGTTCTTGTAGTGCTTGCTGATTGCGTTTAAGAATTTGTTGAGTTAGCGGTTCAAATCCTCCCTCTAAAACCGCTCCAAAGATATTTTCTCGATTTCTTCTGACTGAAGAGAAAGAGTTTGTACCACCAAATCCACTACTAGTTGATATTTGTTGTTCTTTGGGTTGGTTTAAAACTTTTCCAACTTTTGCTAATGAGCCAACAGCAAAAGTTTGTGCATCTCGTCGCGCAATTTCTCCCTTTTTACTGTTTAAGCGAGATGCAATCAAAGGTTTTCCCTTGTTTCCACGAATGGCGATCGCATTGGGTGGAAGGATGTATTCTTGTCCGTTGATTAAAACTTGTGTTGCTTGTAGTTCAACTAATCCCCCTTGATTAACGTTGTTAATTTGAGCTACAACTTGAGAACCGAGGGGTATGACTACTTCTCCTTGGACAGTATTTAATGGTTGTTCAAGTTCAATTACAAATTTGTCGCTTTTTGACTTATTTTTAGATTGTTGAGAAAGATTTTTGCTTTGATGTTTACTCCAAATCAAAGGGGTTAATAACTTTCCTTCAACTGATTCCCCCACCTGTAATTGATAATTGTTTTCATATCCAATAATTGCAGCTTCTTCGCTGTAAAGTGGCTCTAATTCATTGTTGTTTGATACTTGTGTTGTATGAACTGCCTTTACTAAGGTAGCAGAGGGCATTATCTGTTTTGGAAGTTCAAGTACGGTGTTATCAATCGTACTTTCCGAGGTTTGCTCTTCCGAATTTGCAGTAATTACGCTTGAACCATAGCTTCCCAAACGACTAATTTTAGTCCATTCTTCCATCGGGTCAGTTTTTTCTTCAAGTTTGGATGTAGTTGGTTTGCTAATTCTATTTGCAGACGGTTGAAATTTGGGTATTGATGGAACTCTTCTAGGGGGACTATAACTTACAGGTAATGGTTGTGGTTTCGGACGAGGTATATATGGAACTCGTGTCGGTCGTGGTGGTCTTGAAGCTATTTGATTTCTTATAGGTGTAGAAGATTCTCTAGTTGGAGTAACTTGAACCTTGCTTGTAATGAATGGTTTATTTGTAGGATTAACTTTGGGTTTTGGTTTACTTACAGCCGTTTTAGGACTTTTAGCACCTTCAATAGATTTGATTTTTTCAGCCTGAGTTGACAGTGCTAATTCTGCTTTTAATTTTCCTGTTTCCCTTTCTTGGGGATTCTGTGCGATTTCTACTTTAGGTTTGGATTGTGATAAATATTGTGTAGGGGGTGCAGTTTTAAGACTACCTGACATAATACTATTTAAAACTGTCGCAGCAGAGCCAAATACAACCAGCATTACCAAACCGACTGCACCAAATTTAGCGAAAGGGTTGCTATAAAAATTCGGTTGAGTTTTACCTTCATGTGGAGAGTCGAATAATTCATGTGTTGCAATCGGATTTGTAGCATCTGCTTGATTGTTTACTTCTTCGGAATTACTATCTTTAATTTCATGTTTTTCCTCTTCGTTTAGTGGTTGATTCTCATCTTTAAAACCAAGTAATTTACCAAAGCTTACTTCATTCCAATCACTATCATTTTCATTTTTATCTATTCCATTATCTTGATATGGTTGCTCATTCATGATGGTTCTTCAGTGCTTGGTATGTTATCGAATTAGTCGTTTTTAGGCAATCGGCAG
>JBCBPQ010000350.1:0-6533 GCA_039820645.1 Cyanobacteria bacterium J06633_8
ATTCACCTAATTTCAACTATTTGCTTAATCCTGATGTAAGTACAAATAGTTGTAAGGCAAGGAAAATATAATAATTCCAGAATCGCAGTGATGCAAAATCTGCACCACTCTTGATTGCCATAAGGCAATCACGCTTAAGTATAACAGCCACTTCGCAAAAAATGTCGCTTCAAGCAATAGATTTACCATCATGGCATTTCATCGCGTTGATATTAACTCCAATTACGCCAAGGATGTTACCTAAAAGATTAATATTCCCATTATTCCCAGCAGCATCAAGTTATCCTCCGGCGAAGGCTGTACCTGCTATTTGTGGAATTGTAACTTCCGAACCAGTTAAAGTTACTGTACCGTTAGAGTCAACTTCAACACCAGTTAAATTAGCAATACAACTTCTAATAACTCCAAAAGCTTAGTTAGAAACGCTTTAAAGTTAATTTTTAAAGAAAAAATTACAAAAAAAACGGGTCTTTCAACCCGTTCCATAATAAAATAAATGTAACGGAAAAAGGTTAAACCTTTAACCATTAACCTTTAACCTTTAACCTAAATTACCGCTTCGCAAATTTCTTCGACATCTTCCGCAAGCGAATTGATTCTGGTGTAATTTCCACTAATTCATCGGGACCAATATATTCCAAAGCTCTTTCCAAACTCATTTCTATTGGTGCTTGCAATTGAACTAATTCATCACCACTAGCAGCACGATGGTTTGTTAATTGCTTAGTTTTACAAAGGTTCAATTCCAAATCTTGGGGACGATTATTTTCTCCTACAATCATACCTTTATAAACTTTGGTACCGGGAGTAATGAAGAAAGAACCTCTATCTTCAGCGTTCTTTAAAGCATAGAAGGTCGCAACACCTTCTTCAAAAGATATCAATACACCATTACGACGGGCAGAAATTTCACCAATTATCGGACGATAATCCAAGAAACTGTGGTTCATGATTCCGTCACCGCGAGTAATACGCATGAATTCACCACGGAAACCAATCAAACCACGAGCGGGAATCACGAATTCTAATTGAGAACGTCCGTTACCACCCATTTGCATGTCTTGCATTTCACCTTTGCGCTGTCCGAGTCTTTCGATACAGCCACCAACAGCTTCTTCAGCAACGTCTAAAGCCAAAAGTTCGTATGGTTCGCAAGGTTGTCCGTTAACTTCACGGTAAATTACCTGTGGCTGGGATACCTGAAACTCATAACCTTCGCGACGCATGGTTTCAATTAAGATACCCAAGTGAAGTTCCCCACGTCCGGAAACACCAAATTTATCGGGAGAATCGGTTTCGTCAACACGCAAAGCTACGTTTGTTTGCAATTCTCGCATCAAACGGTCTCTAATTTGTCGAGAAGTAACGAAATCTCCTTCTTTTCCGCAGAATGGTGAATCATTCACGGAGAAGGTCATTTGTAAAGTAGGTTCGTCCACTTTTATAAGTGGCAACGCTTGGGGCTCGTTGGGACAAGTTATGGTTTCTCCAATATTCGCATCAGTAAAACCTGCGACTGCAACCAGATTACCGGCAGATGATTGTTCCAATTCCACCCGAGCTAAACCTTCAAAGCCCATTAATTTGCTAATTTTGGCTTTAACGATTTTACCGTCTTCCTTAACCAAAGCGGCTTGTTGTCCGGCGTTGATGGTACCGTTGTGAATTCTACCAATTACAATTCTTCCCAAGTACTCTGAATAATCCAGAGTTGTGACTTGTAATTGTAAAGGCTTTTCTGGGTCACCTACTGGAGGTGGAACGTGGCGTAAAATTGACTCAAACAAAGGCTGCATATCTTTGTCTTCGTCTTCCAGTTCGTTTTTGGCGAAACCGGATAAACCGGAAGCGAATAAGTAAGGAAAATCGCATTGGTCATCATCTGCCCCTAACTCTAGGAACAAATCCAATACCTTATCAACTGCGGTGTGGGGATCTGCACGAGGACGGTCAATTTTGTTGACTACAACAATCGGACGCAATCCTTTTTCCAAAGCTTTCTTGAGAACAAAGCGTGTTTGAGGCATGGGACCTTCATTTGCGTCCACGATGAGGACGCAACCGTCCACCATCCCCAATACCCGTTCAACTTCTCCACCGAAGTCAGCGTGTCCGGGAGTATCAACAATATTAATTAAAGTATCTTTGTAGCGAACGGCAGTATTTTTAGAAAGAATCGTAATACCACGTTCTCTTTCCAAATCGTTGGAATCCATGACGCAATCCGGAACGTCTTCCCCTTCACGGAAAATGCCAGATTGTTTAAGTAGGGAATCAACGAGGGTTGTTTTGCCGTGGTCTACGTGAGCGATAATAGCGACGTTACGGATTGGGAGCGTCATAATTGCGTCCGGTTAACTGCGGGTTTATATATCTTAACTATGGTGTGAAGGCTGTAATAACAGAATTTGGGTGAAAATATCGATTCTGTAAACATCCCTTAACAATTCTATCTTATTCTTTGCGTTTGAAGTTAGTTTTTGTAATTGGGAATTGGTAATTGAGAATGGGCATTGAGAATTGGGTATTGGCAATGGGGAATAGTTAGCAGGAGTAAAGCTAAAAGGTTAAAATTTTTTTGTCCCTTTATTGCCCTCATCCTCATCAAAAAAATGCCCCATATAGTTTTAATTGGTGATTCGATTTTCGATAATGCTGCTTACGTTGGTGAAAATCCGGATGTCATTTCACAACTACGGACGAAACTGCCAGATAACTGGAATGCTAGTTTAAATGCAATTGACGGAAATAAGGTTGATAATATTTATGCTCAACTGGAAAAATTACCCAAAGATGCTACTCATTTAATCCTGAGTGTTGGAGGAAATAATGCACTCAGTTGTATCGGTATCTTAAATGAGAAAGTTGCTTCTTCTGCTGAAGTTTTTATTAAACTGGCTAACTTACGAGAAGACTTTGAACAACAATATCAGAAGTTATTGCAAAGTATTTTGGCTCTTAAGCAACAAACAGCTATCTGTACTATCTATAACCCAAATTATCCAGAATCAACTTATCAAAGAATTGGAACTACTGCTTTGGCAATTTTCAACGATGTGATTATTCAACAAGCTTTTCAATTCGGTATCCCGTTAATTGATTTACGATTAACATGTAACGAAGCTAGTGATTACGCAAATCCAATTGAACCTTCATGCGCCGGTGGCGAGAAAATAGTTAATGCGATTGTTAATGCTGTATTTGAGCATAATTTTAAGAAGCGTTATACTCAGGTTTTTTATTGATTTAGTGAAAGCAGAAGTTAAAATAAATTTTATCTTAGTTAGCTAATGCAAGGTTTATTATCTCGCCAGCAATACTTCTCCACCAACATATATATTCTTTTTCTGAAATGGTTGCAATATTGGTAACTAGATTTACTGTTCTTGAACCAGGACAATGATTGAATTCTATTTCCACCGCCCTTCTATCAGATTTTGCGCTTAAAGTTCGTAGGTTGGGTTGAGGAACGAAGCCCAACATTACCTATAAAACGGAATCATTTATACCTTTATTAACCATAATCGGATTTAATCGAAATACTGATGTTGGGTTACGGCGCGTTTTTTATCCTTGGTTAATCGTGAATATTATTTGTGCGCTTTTAACCCAACCTAGATTCTACTGATAACTGACACCTGATTTTCTCCACCTGCTTGGGCGCTTTTATTTCAGCGAACAAGCGAATAGCCTTCTCAATATTCAACTGACTTTCAGCGTCTTCACCCATACTCTTATAAGTTAAACCCAGTTGAAAATAGGCTTCTGCTAAATCGCATTTCGCACCAATTTTATCTAATAGTTCAATTGCTTCTAAATGATTTTTCAAAGCTAATTCAAATTCTTTATTTCTACGACTAATTTCAGCTAAACCACTTAAACTTTTGGCTTTAACTTGCGTATAGTGGCTTTCTTCTGCAAAAGTAAAAGCCATCGAAAGCATTTCCTTTGCTTTACTAAAATCTGCTAAATTGATATAAGTTTGACCGAGTATTTGAATAAAATAAGCAAATCTTCCTGTTTTTTCAATATTCTCCTCTGCGGCAATGTTGTGGTAACACTCATCCGCTAGTAAATAAGCAGATGGATATTGTTCTAAATAGGAATTAACTAAAGATAAACAAACTGCTGCTTTTTCTGCCCAAGGATGATGTGCGGTGTTTTGAGCTAAATAAATTACCTGTTGAAATAATTGAGCGGATTCCTGCAATTCCCATAAATCAATTTTATAAAGTCCGATGCTTAATAAAGAATCAACTTCGAGCATTCGGTAATAGTAAAATGCTTGGTTGTTATCTTTTTGATTGATAAAACTTGCTAGTGATTGTCTGGCTAAAAAAATAGTTTTTTCTTGATATGCAATTGCAGCCTCGATTTTACCGCTTATCCAATACAAATCACCTAAAATATTATATAGTTCGTTAATTTTTTTATCGTCGTCTATATGATTAATAATATGAATTATGGCAGATAAAACTGGCTGAATTAAACCCATTCTATATAAAGTGCTACCCAGGGGTAGAAATTGTCCCCACTGATTGTTTCTACTTTTGATAATCAGCTTTCCGGCTAATTCAAATTTATTGATTTCAATATAGTGATAATAAGCTTCTAAGGCTTGCAGAGCATCTTGAAAAGTTTCGATTGTTTCTACGCTATCCGTCCAAAATTCTGCCGCTTTGTAATTGGCGATCGCCCAATCTTTACTATTACGCAATCGAGAAATAGCTTCGGCTCTAATTACCGGATGCAAGCAATATTTACCTTTATTGCACTCTATCAAAGAACGATTTTTTAATGAAGTAATAATTTGACGGTGCTGCTCTGAGGGCACATCCCACAATAAACTTAAAAGCCCTTGAGTGGGAACTGTAGAAACATCTTGGTAACGATAACATCCCAAACGACACAATAGACGATATGCTTGAGAATCGAGATTTTGCAAGCGATTGATTTGACTTGCAGCTAAATTTTTTAAATCGGTTAATGCTAAAGGCGAGGCATGATTTTCTTGCCAGTAAGCAGTAATATCACCGTCAAAATCTTCCTGAATTGAACCGCAAAGAATTCCCATAGCTTTAGCATTACCGCCATAAGCATGATGCATCTTTTGTAAAGTTAATAAATCAACTTTAACTTCACGCTTAACAAAATATTTTTGCCAAGTTTCTTCATTTAAACCGGGAAGTCGGTAGTGAGTTACATTTAATTCAGGTTCGCAAAGTCTATCTCTACTAGTAATTAAAGTTGTAGACTGTATTCTGGCATCAGTTAAAATCCGAAATAATTCAATATAGTTATGATGAGGGGTAATAAATCTTCCTTTTCCATCCAACGCAGGTTCTAAATTATCAATTAAAATTCCAATTCGCTTGGTGTGGAGTTGTCGCTTCAATCTTGCCAAAGTGACTCCAAATTCTAACCCCGGCTCTTGTGCCAAATCATATTTTAACCATTCTTCCACTACTCGTTGCGCTGAAGTAATGTTTTGAGTCTCCTTCGCCATCAACAATTCCAAAACCACATCAAATTGTTGAGAATGTAGGTATTGCTGAGCTAAAGTTGTTTTCCCCAAACCACCTTCACCTTGAATAACAATAACTTTGCTACCAAGATTTACTAAATTATGGATACGATTGATAGCATCGCTTCTACCGATGAAATTGATATCTTCTTGCTTAAAATCTCTCTCCGGCAGCAACAAAGGCTCCCTTAAACTCTGATTCTGATTATTCCCTTCTAGCGAATAAGTCTGGGAGCTTAGGTTTTCCGTCAAGTTTTCAATAAAGCAATTGTTAGACGTAACTTGATAATCAAACAAACCCGATATCGTACCAGCTTTGCGAAAACACTTTTCTAAAACCCTGCGACAATTGCTTTTGGTAATTTTCTGACGCATTACCTTAGAAAGTAATTTCCATAACCGAGAACCTACATCTTTGGCGTGCCCTTCAGTACAGCCATAAAAATCAGCAATTTCTAAATACTTTCTTCCCAACCAAACCTGTTGCAGAATAACCTTTTCTAATTCGCTTAATTGTTCTCCAGTTTTATCAGGTATGACGGTATCCAACCATACCAATACTGCCTCATCATCCATTGTTTAGCGGTTAAGGTAGTTTTGTTTACTAGTGTAAGGAGCAAGCTTTATCTTAGTCTACAGTTGCAAAACAGTGTTTAAGGACAAGTTTATGTAAACTTGACTTTTAACCTACTTTTTCAATTTTATTTACTCTTATCCTCTAATAAGGAATCACAAATAAATATCAAGAGATGAATATCAATTTCTTTTTTAAAGAAATGATGAAGAAGACAGATCAATTCATAACAATATTAATCAGGACTTACCCACTAATAACAGAAATGGGTATGTTCCAGACATTTTCGATCCCCCCGAGATGGAGCCTTAAAAAATGGGCAGGCTTTTTGTGTTAGCGAAGCGTTTCCGTTAGCGCAGCGTGTCCGAAGGACATAGGAAATAAGATGCCGGATGCTCAACTAATTAATTGGTTTATGTTCGCGAAGCGTTCCCG
>JBCBPQ010000351.1:0-6515 GCA_039820645.1 Cyanobacteria bacterium J06633_8
AGTAGTTACTGTGCTTATTGCTGCAATACTCTCTAGATAGTTGGATAGTTTAAAAAGCTTTGAGCGCTTTTGAATCAATTCCTCAAGCATCTTTAAAAGCCTCATAAGACTGTATTTGAAATTTGCAATAGAGCAGTACTTAATCTACCTTTGAAGATTATGTTTGGTGCTTCTGCAATCAAATCGTTAAGCCTCTGCTCAATGGTTTCTAATTCCAGCAATGATTGTGTATCCATGTTGGTAAAATGTTGATGTTCTATTGCTTGCGGCGCTAGAGACACCCCATGCCCGTTTATGCGGGCATATTTACAATTTGCTCGTGTTGGGAGATTAGGTATCGGCTCGAATTGTTTATGTTTGGGAATTTGCCATGTTTTACCATCACCCCAAAACTCGGCTCTGTCGTTGACTTCGGAGAATCGAGCAATAAATGTATCCTTAACTGATTCATTTATCTCTACTGCTTCCGGGTGGATAGTTTCAGCAGTTTCATTATCTTGGGTAGCCGTACTATAGTTCTTCCCCTGGGGACCTCTTCTTCTTCGATTAATCGGTTAGCCAGATACAATAACTTCTGCTTACCTTCTGATGTGCGGATGTTGTAGTTAAAAGTAAATTCGTCTCCCAGGTAGCTCGCGATCGCAATTCTTAACAAAGAATATTTCTTGCTTTTGCCCGATTCTAACTTTGCTTTCAAGTCAATAATCTGTTGCATGGTTGCAGTTCCTATATAAATGGTTCAAAGCCTTTATCTAATAGGTCTTTCTTAAAAGGATTGTTTGGTGAAAACAGGAGGGTAATTGTTTTCTTGCGGTGTTTTGTTCGGTCATAGTCGATTTTTTTCCTAAATGAAGGGATATACGAATCTGTCGCGGTGAAATCGCTACATTTCACGCGAGGTAGGGGTTCTATACATTTGTATACCAATCAAAGGATAGCATATAAGTTCTCATGTTGCGATGTTGAGAACTTGAGATAAGATAAAAAAACCTGCGACAGTATGAGATTTAAACCTATAAATATTAGGAGATACTGTGAGAGGTAAGACTATGTTGTCAGAAGATATGCGAAGTGAGAAAATAAATTTTACTTGTGAGCCAGAGGACAAACAATATCTAAGAGAATGGGCAGCTAGAGAAGGCAGAACTCTTAGCAATTTGGTAGAACGAATTGTAAAAGAAGCGATTGCTGAGGACGAAGTTACACAGAAAAAAGTAGCTAATAAAACTACAGATGCAGCATAATCCCGCTCATCTTTACAAAAATCAATAATTAAATTTTTATTGGAACTAATGACCCAAGCAGAAGAACGGTTAAGCCAAATAGAGGAAGCACAACGGAGAACGCAATCCCAATTAGACCAATTAGCGGAAGCACAGTTACAAACCCAAACTTCCGTTAAACAAATGTCTAACCGGGTTGATGAATTTGTTTTTCAAGCCCAAAGGCTTTTATCACAACAGGCAGGTAGGCTGATTAACGTAGAAGGTCAAACTGATCGATTTGAAGCGGTAATTAAAAAGCTCGACCGGAACTACGAGGAGCAAAAAGCCAGCTTGAATGAATACCGTAAAACCACAAATGCCACATTAGAACGAATTGACCGAATTTTAGATTATTTAGTAAAGGGGAGCGGGGACAGTGAAAACTAGAGAGCAACTGTCTTTCATGTATATGGAAGAAAAATTAGTAGCTAACGTCCCGATGAAGGTCCCCGAATCAAACCGGAACGGTGGAAATGCTTAAATATAAGTCAGCACCCCCGACTATAAGTCGGAGGCTTCCTGCCTCGTCCGGTAGGTAGTCTAGTTGACCAGCCTCAGTGACCACAAAGAGTGTCCGCTCCGTTTCGATTATCGTTCAAGAACTCACCCTGCGGATTCGCTAGTCCCCTGCTCTGAGAGTGTGCATTAAACAGTCTAGGGAAAGACAGTGTGTACACATATGCGATTTTCTTAGAAACTTTGGCGAAGCAAACATAACTTTTTAGTCCGCGTTAATCATGCAACCTAACCAACCCTCGCAAGTATTTTTATTAGACACAGACAAGCAGCCATTAAATCCAATAACACCGCGTCAAGCACGGAAATTACTTGAGAAAGGTAAAGCATCTGTCTTTAGAAATTATCCGTTCACCTTGATTCTTAAGTATTCTGTAGAGAATCCGACAATTTATCCTTTGACACTGAAAATCGATCCAGGCAGTAAAACCACTGGAATCGCTATATTGTCAGGCGATTTAGTGCTGTGGGTAGCCCAAATAGAACACCGAGGTCAACAAATCAAGGATTCCCTGGAGTCCCGCGCAGCATCTCGGAGAAGTCGCAGAAACAGAAAAACTCGGTATAGAGCGCCTAGATTCGATAATCGCAAAAGATCCGAGGGCTGGCTCGCTCCGTCTTTGATGCATCGAGTTCAGACCACTGAAACCTGGGTAAAAAGATTGATAAAATTTTGTCCAATAATTGAGATTTGGATTGAGCGAGTGAGGTTCGACACTCAATTGATGCAGAATGCTGAGATATCTGGTGTCGAATACCAACAAGGGGAGCTTGCTGGCTATGAACTCAGAGAATATTTGCTTGAAAAGTGGGGTAGAGAGTGTGCTTACTGTGGCAAGAAAGATGTTCCACTTCAAGTAGAGCATATTCATCCCAAGTCTAAAGGAGGTAGCAGCCGAGTTAGTAATTTGACTTTAGCTTGCAAGTGTTGCAACCAAAAGAAAGGTAATAAACCCGTAGAAGAATTTTTAAAGAAAAAGCCAGAAGTCTTAAAAAAAATTAAAAAAGGTGCAAAACAACCTTTAAAAGACGCAGCGGCGGTCAATTCAACCCGCAACAAAATTGTAGAAACATTGTCAAACGTCTTGCCAACGAGAGGGTTTACCGGAGGTCAGACAAAATTCAACCGTTGCCGACTAGAGCTTCCAAAGGATCATCACATCGACGCTGCTTGCGTCGGAGATGTCGAGAATTTGACGTTTTATGCGACCCAGCCATTAAGAATTAAATCTACTGGACACGGATGCAGGCAATATCAAAATGTAAACAAGTATGGGGTTCCTCATGGCAAGCCAAAAAGCAAAGATCCATTTGTAAAAGGTTTTCGGACGGGCGATATAGGACGTGCGGTCGTAACTTCGGGTAAAAAGATAGGAACGTATATAGGAAGATTAGCTGTTAGAAGTAGTGGGAGTTTTAATGTGACAACTAAAACAGGAAAAGTGCAAGGAATTAGTTATAAATATTTCATCAAGCTGCATTCGGTTGATGGGTATTCTTATTCGTTTTAGGGACGGCGGATAAATCCGCCGCTCCTTCGCGGTTCCTCCGCGACCTAAAGGTGCGCGGCTTCCCCGCTCATGATGTTCTTCGTGAATAAAAACGGCACCAGTGAAGGAAGCCGGTCGTTTCAAAGCGGGAGCCGTCAGGAAACTGCAATCCCGCTCCGGCTCAATAATGTTTTTGTATCGGTATTTTCAATTAAGCAGTAAAATTATCGCAAAAGTTACTTAGCGTAGCGTTCTGCAATAGCCTAACCTACACAAAAAAATTAGCCCCTACCGAAACCGTGTTAGCGCACGGGGTAAAGACCAAAACTCGATTATAAAAACATAATATTTTCAATAGCTTAAGTTTACTCCTAACCAGGAGTTTAAGCAATAGTGTTTTGGTAGGTAGGGGTTCCTGAAACAAAACAAGAAGAGGAACCCAACCGATGAGTACAACTACTGTAGCTCAGAACCAGTCAAGCTCACAAAGCTTTGATATCCGCAACCACATTGAGAAGTTAACCCCAACGGAGGAGAAGGACAGATATTATTGCCCGGTCTGTGAAGGACATAATTTAACCATTAAACAAGACACCGGAGCATATCAATGTTGGAACGGTTGCGAAGTCGCTGATATCCGGAATGCCGTTGCACCATTAAAAGAAAAATCCACCCGCACCGGCTCCCGAAAACCAATACCAAAAGCCAAAACATTTAAGCCCGCTCCCATTCCTGCGGGGGCTAAGTTATTGGTTTCTTCTTCATTGGGGGATATTCCGATTGCGGAACCTTTGACGAGCAACCCACCGAGAGGGGCAGTGGGAGAAGTGGAGCAGACCATTTATCATTACTCCGCCGACCAATGGGTAATTCGGTATCAATGGGCAGACGCAACCAAACCCAAAGGCTACGCAAAAACATTCCGCCAATTCCACAAAAACGCAGATGGTTCTATTGAATCCAACAAAGGCTCAAGCCCTTGGAAGCCGTACCGAATTGATGAAGTTTTGGCTCATATAAATGATGTGGAAGTACCCGCATTGCTATGGGGAGAGGGGGAGAAGTGCGTAGAAATTGCGCGGATTGAGGAAATATTATCTACTACATTGCAAGGTAGTAATTGGAGTGTACGGTGCATATCAGAAGGATTAAAGCCAATTGCAGAAGCTTCTCCCCAATGCGTTCAAGTATTTATTGCCGATGGGGACGAAACCGGGAAGAAGAAGGGAGAGAAGTTTGAAAAAGCTTGTGCTGAAGTTGGTCTACCATGCATAGTAATTCCTTCAACGAAGTTTGAGGTAGAAGGGGACATTGAGGAGATATTACAAAGCATGGAAGTACCAGATTTTATTAGGAGATTGGAAGAAGAAATACACGCAGCAGCTTCAAGATTAACAGTCAATGAGGAAGAATTAGAATTAACCACTTCTCCAAAGAAGATTTTCATCCACAATGCAATTGAATTCTTCTTCTCCAAAAATGATTGGATCTGCGTAAACGGACGATTACACGAGTACCGGGACAATTATTATGCTGAAGTACCCGACGAATACTTAATAAGTAAAATCCATCGGTTCTGCTACGGTTACGCTGTAACCAATAAGAAAGGTGAGATTAGCTTCCCGTATGCCAATAGCCGAAGCGCTGCGGAAGTTCTGAAATTTCAAAAAGGTTTGGTTACAGTTCCCGCCGACGAAATCAATCCGCCGGGAATTAACTGCACCAACGGGATATTAAAAATCAAATGGGAGGGTAACACCCCGGAGTTCAAGTTAATCGAACACAATCCCATTCACTATTACACCTACCCCCCGTTGGTAGAATACAACCCAGAAGCCGATTCTAAGCAATGCGACCGGCTTTTGAAATGTTTAGATCCAGCACAACAAGAAGTATTTTTACGCAACGTGTCCGCATCAATTGACCTCCCCACAGTACGCCGAATAGGGGGGAGAGAGGTAAAAGCTTTATTGCTCAGTGGTTTGGGAAGTAATGGTAAAGACGCATTACGTGAAGTTGTCAGCACCATTTGGGGACACGAGGGAATGACAAGTTGCTCTCTCGCGGATTTCCAAAGTTATGACGACGGGAGAAAATTCTCCTTATCCGCATTGCGAGGTAGTCGGATTAATTGGGCTTCTGAAAATCCCCAAACCTCCCGCATTGATAAATTGCAAGCTTTGAAATTATTTGTAACTGGCAACAAGTTACACGCAGAACGAAAAGGTAAAGACCACATAGAATTTACACCCACAGCAACCGGGTTATTTAATGTAAATGAAGTTCCTGCCCTGCAAGGGACTATGCAGGCGATAGTTGACAGAATTGGTGTTATTCAGTTCCGCAAGACCTTTAAAAAGACACCAGACCCCAATAACCCTCACGAAATGTTAGCCGACCCGCGTTTTGCTTACGACTCCGAATTTATTCGCAACGAAGTAGCACCCGCATTCCTCAACAAGTTGTTACAGGCATTAAAGGATTTATGTGAATTTGGGATTGATTACGGCTGCACCGAAGAAGCTTTCGCTGATATGCAGAAGCGGAACAACCACTTATTCCAGTTCTGCGAGGACGTTAATTTGGTGGAAGACTCCGAAAGCACTGTTACCGCCTCCGAGTTGTGGGATTATTTGGAGCATTGGTACAAAGACCAAGGTACGTTAACCATTGCTGAGAACGGTAAAAGGGAATGGGTAGAACAAACCCGACCAAGCGATAAAAATGTCAAAGCTTCAAGCCAGGTTTGCGATAGACTTCTTCAAATCTTCCCCAATGCGAAGAAAGTCAAAACACCACATCCAATTCACGGGGTTAAAAAACAAGTTACGGCATTGAAGGGAATTAAATTTTTAAAACCCGACATTAATGACAATAGCCCTGCAATTAATGAGAATAGCATTCCGGCTAATGACAATCGCACCCCCATTAATGAGAATAGCACCCCCAACGCACCCCCAACTAGCACCCCCAATAATCCTTATACAGCAGGCATCGCACCCCCACCACCCCCAATAAACAACATTGCTACAGAAAAAAATGAAAATAAAAAAATTGAAAATAAAAAAAATAATAATTATTCAACACAAAATAAGGTTGACACCCCCCCCACTGGGGGTGCTGGGGGTGCAACTCCTACTACCACTGGGTTTTCTGGGGTGCCAAGTGAGGGTGCTAAGGGGGTGCGGGTGTCAACAACGGGGGTGCGATTGTCAATAAAATCAGGTGACACCGTATTTCCGAC
>JBCBPQ010000352.1:0-6498 GCA_039820645.1 Cyanobacteria bacterium J06633_8
ACCTCTACCCCCTCCCAAATCCAAGAAGCTACTGGATGGATTGTAAACAAAGATGGTGATATTGAGTTTATTGCTGATAGTAGTCACATAAGTAAAGAAATTATTTCTAGTAAAAAAAGCAAGTTTATTTTAAACAGCTTTTTTTACTAGAAATAATTTCTTTACTTATGTGACTACTATCAGCAATAAACTCAATATCACCATCTTTGTTTACAATCCATCCAGTAGCTTCTTGGATTTGGGAGGGGGTAGAGGTGGTAAAGTTGGAAGTTCGTAAATCTTGGAGAACAACTTCGTTTGGTAAAACTTGTCTGGGATTTTGGGGAATTCCACCTCTTCCGGATATGATGAAACGAGCTTCTTCTTCAGTTGGACAACCAGCAGTAATTCTATCAGCACCATCGGTTAAGTTTTCGGGAAGTTCGATTAAACCAGATGTGATATCCAATTCAAGTAGATTTAAATCGAAATTTCCATCAATACCAAATTCCGAACTTGCTGTAATATCACTATCTAAAGTTTGACTATCGCGAAATTCTATTCCAAATATTCCAGGGGTAGTAATATTGATATTTCCACCGTTCCCTTGAAAAGCATTAGCGTTAATATCGCTATTTTCGGAGGGGATAGCGACTATTAAACCACCATCAATGGTAATATTACCACCATTCCCACCACCACTGTTTTCTGTTCCGGCTCTAGTTGATATTGTACTGTTGTTACGAAGCAGTAATAAATCTGCAATCGTAAGGTTGATGTTTCCACCTTCACCTGAAACACTTTGAGCAGTAATCGAACTGTTATCTAAAAATAAACTTAATGCTTCAATACCAATATCTCCAGCATTTCCCACACCTTCCCCACTTACAGAAACAGCAGCTCTATCAATAATATTAAAATCTCCGGTTTTAACGTTAATATTTCCTCCGTCTCCGGTAGCATTTTGAAATGAAGTCGCAAATAATCCAGATGTAAAACCTTGTTCTGAAGGGTCGATTAAATCAATGGAATCTGATACATTTACATTCAAATTACCAGCTTTTCCTGCATCAAAGGTAGTAGTAAGAACTTGTGCGCCTCCTTTGGCAATTAATTGACGTGCTGATAAAGTAATATTACCCGAAGTTTTATCGGTAAATGTTCCGGTACTTAAAAGAGAATTGTCAATTTCTAAAATATTATCTGTATTAATTTCAATATTTCCCCCCGCTCCTTGATTTAAAGTAGTAGTAGCAATCAAACCACCATTTGATGCTTTGAAATTGGGAGTTTGAATAAAGATATTTCCCGAATCACCTTCACCTTGGGAAGCGGTGACGATACCATTATCAAAATTATCAAGAGTCAAACTATTTTCGTTACCCTTCGGGTTCGCCAGTTTGCTTATGCCGGGGAACCCGTCCACCGCAACTGGCTCACCATCGAAAGCAGGAATAATAATATTTTGTTGTAATCTATCAAATCCACCACCGATAACTTCTACAGATTCGGAAGCATTTATAGTGATATCACCTCCTTTTTGGGGAGTTGTTGTAGAAGCATTAATTCTACCGTTTTCTACTAATAAAGTACCTGTATTAATATCAATTTTTCCTCCAATACCATCAATATCGGTAGCGGTAGAAACTTCTCCTCCGTCACGAACATTTAATTTATCACTAGTAATATTTAAATTTCCAGAATTTCCACTACCTAAAGAAGAAGCACTAATATTACTAGAAAAACTTCCATCTTCTGAAGTTCCAATGACTTCAATTATTTGAGCATCTTTGATAGTTAAATTTCCACCATTACCACCTGCAGTAGTACTCGAACTGACTAAAGAACCATTACGAATAGTTAGCTCTCCTACAGAAAAATTGAAATTACCAGCATTTCCTTCACCAAAGCTACTTGCAAGAATACTTCCACCATCTAATAATGTAACTTTATCGGCATTAATAGTTAAATCGCCTGCATTTTTTTGACCAAGAGTTCCCGTTAATATTGTTGCTTTACCCTGCAAAAATATATCAGTTGCATTAATAGTTAAATCTCCACCTGTACCATTGAAAGGAAATGTACTGATTGCAGCATTATTCTGAACTATTAAACGTCCGGTATCAATTATCAAGCTACCTGATTTACCACCTCCAGTAGCAGATGTACTAATCGAAGCAGAATCTGTAAAATCAAAGTTTTCTGCTGTAGGTGTAAAACTTCCCGGTATTTCTCCGATAATTTCTATTGATTCGGAAGCATTGATGTTTATATCTCCTCCATTACCGCTACTATTAGCCTCAGTAACGGTTGTAATACCCCAAGATGTTGTAAAAGGTAAACTGGGGTTCCCTTCTTTAATAATCCGCAACTGACGAGCGTTCAAATTTAAATTTCCAGAATTTGCAGTACCAAAATCAGCAGTTGAGGAAATATTACTATTACGCAATACTATTTCGTCTGTTGCTTCTAATAAAATATCTCCTGCTGCTCCATTTTGGATTAAACCAAGTTGCGCTTCTTGAGATTCATTTCTCGTTATACTTACAATAGAGGAATCTTCGACAATAATTGATTTTCCAAAAAAGTTAATACCTTTGCCTTTTCCATCTACACTTATACGATTCATGATGCGGATATCGTTAGCTAGTAAGGTATTACCGCTACGTAAAGTGATTTCTCCTGATGTTAATCCGACATTACCAATATTACCAATTCTAGTTACTTCCCCCGGTGCTTCTAAAGTTAAATTACCCGCAGCATTAAAGGTAATATCTCCTCCTTGATTCAAAGCGTTAGCTAAAACAAAGTTTGTCGAGGCTATATTTCCACTACTGCTATTAATATTAATATCCCCAGCTTTATCAGTACCGGGTTGAGTGGGAATTGGTACAAAATCACCTACTACTAAAGCTAAATTGAGGTCATTTAAAAAGCCACTTACTGTAAAACCCGTCGTAACATCACCAATACCAGAGATATTTATATTCCCTCCATTACCGTTAGCATTTCCGGTTATAATTGCTCCGAAAGCAGTATTAATTTGACTTGTATTTGCAAAGCTTCCCGAAACAATATTTATATCCCCACCATTGGTAATTATTGAAGATTGGGGATTCATTCTAAATGTTGCAATTCCCGTATCTCTTTCACTAGGTAAAGCATTTTCATCATTAATCTTAGCGTTGAAGCTTCCGCCACTTAAAAATATATTTCGATTTTCGCCAATATTTACAGAACGTCCAGCTTCAAGTATTAAATTATTCGTACCAATTCCGGTAATATCATCATCAACGGTAATATCGTTATTAGCTTGTAAAATTACATTATTTACAGCCAAATTTTGACTTATATCATCACCGCTAAAATCCCCATCTTCAGCAATTAAAATATTTTTCGGGTCAATTAATAAAGTTCCAACCTCACCATTTACACCAGTTGTATCAACAGTTCCCTTTAAATTAATATCGTTCCCCGAAAGTTCAACAATTCCACCAGGAGCAATTAAAGAACCTGTATCTGTATGAAAAACCTTTCCACCCAAAAGTATTAAATTCTCTTTTTCCCCAACCTTTAAAACACCTCGATTCTCAATTGTAGTTTCGGGATTAATTTTTCCATATTGCAATCCTGGAGTTAAATTTATCTTTAATAAAGGTGTTTCATCAGAATTTACAGCACTAAATTCATAATTATCAATAAAAATACTTTCAGCAGTAGTTGCGCTAAACGAACCTGAAATATCTAAAATAGCATTTTCACCAAATATAATACCGTTGGGATTAATCAAAAATAAATTCGCAGTTCCCTTGACTCCTAAAGTACCAAAAATCTTCGATACATTATTTCCAGTTACCCTTGTCAGAATATTAGTAATATTATCTGGGTTCTTGAAATAAACTTTTTGATTCAGATTGACATTAAATTCTTTGAAACTGTGAAAAAGATTATTATTGCGAATTGCACCTCCTTCAATTAAATCTCTTTCCACTGAAGAATTAATTCTAGAATTTTCTTGTCCCAGAGTGTTGTCAGGAATTAGTTGAGCTTTTACAGAAAACATCGGGAAACTAAATAAAAGAAGAACAAAGGAGATGCATATTCTCATAGAAAATTTATGATTTTACTGAAAATAATTAAGATTTTATCTTTAAATACCACTTTTATGACTTTTATTCAAGCGGAAAGTTATTTTTGTAATAAATTAAGAAGCAAAAAAGTAAGAAAAGTAATAAATGTAAGAAAAGCAGGAAATAATTATAGCTCTTATTTATCAACTTCTAGGACATTAATTACGCAGCATTCTTCATCAAAACTTTATAGTTTTATTCTGTAATTTTGCTTATATTATGAATGTATAAATAATTTGGAATTGAATTAGTATTTAAGAACGGGAAGCAGCATGGCGGTTGCTGTTTATTTGGATTTTAGGAATAAAATATTTATTATTAGATATTCTCAATTAGAGATATATCAATAGTAAAAATTAATTATTTCAAGAATACTTTTAACATAAAAGCTGTGATTAACGATTTTATTCTTAAATTAATTTAATCTAAATACTCGTACAAATAATTATTTTCCTGATTATTCATATTGCTGCTATAACCAATTGAGTAAACAGTTTGTATTTAAGTTTATTGCAGCATCAGACTTAATTTTTGGCATTGCTGAATATTAATTTTATGTTGCTAATAAAAGAGCAGTACGGCTTTTTCATGGATAACTAATAGTAACTAAGGAAAATCAAAAATGTCGCAGGATTCAAATTTACCAGTAGTTAGCTTTAACGCAGATAGAACAGTAATTTCCGAAGGTGGAGAAGCACAGCTTATAACCTTGAATCTCAGCGAACCAGCACCGAATGGTGGTTTGGCTATCAAACTACGAATAGATGACCCCGACGGCGAACCGGGAGATACTGAGGATGTTTTATAACTATTCAGTAATATTATTGATTCTGGTAACAACGTAGAAGATGGCATTTTTGTTGCCAATATCACAATTGCTGAAGGTGCTACTGAAGCAACAATTGGGATTAAAGCACTTACAGATGACAAAGTAGAGGGTGATGAAACGATTATCTCTAACTTTGCTTGAAAACGAAAATTACATAGTTGCTCCTGGTTCAACCACAATTACTACTACCATTGAGGACTCTGACTCTATGAAACCTATAGTTAGCATCACTCCTGAAATTTTAATTGCCACTGAAGGAGATTCACTGGTTCGGAATATCACATTAGATAAACCCGTTCCCGAAGGTGGATTAACTGTGAATTTAGTAGTTGCTCAAAGTACTGAGTCACCAGATGGGGATTTAATCATCAACCCAGAAGCTAGCAGCGGTATTACCGATTTTAGTGGTCTTGTCGCGAATGGTTTAACCCTCGGTGTTACCCTTACCTTGGCTGAGGGTATCACTGAAGCGCTGTTAGTTGCCGATACACTTGCCGATGATATTCTAGAAACCGACGAAATCTCCTCCTTATCATTAGCTGATGGGGATAATTATCGCGCCAATCCCGAACAAAATAACATTTTTACTGTCTTAACTGACCGAACAGTAGTTAGTTTAACCACAGATGAAGTTAACGTTACTGAAGGAGATACCTTTGCTTGGAATTTTAATTTAAATAGACCTGCACCTGAAGGTGGATTAACTCTCTCGCTACCTATTACTTTAAATAATGACCCAGCACCAGGAGATGTAATTTACAACGTTGAAGGAAGTACTAATATCTCCGACTTTGGTTTCATCACTCAAGATGATGTGTCCGTTGGTTTTACCCTAACTATTCCAGAAGGTGAAACGGAAGCGACATTAGTTTCCCAAGCTGTTGTAGATGATATCGCAGAATTTGACGAAATTTTCACCACTGTTTTAGCCGATGGGAATGACTATGTTGCTAATCCTGTCAGCAATGAAGTAGTAACAACCATTGTTGAGGATGGTGTTGCTCCTATTTCTTCTGCACCAGTTGTTAGTATAACTCCATCCGCATTAATTTCCACTGAAGGAGATAGATTTGCTTGGGATTTCAGTTTAGATAAACCCGTTCCCGAAGGTGGATTAACTCTCTCATTACCAATTACTCAAAATAACGACCCAGAACCCGGAGATGTAGATTACAACGTTGAAGGTAGCACTGGTATTACCGATTTTGATTTCATTGTCGAAGATAATATATCGATTGGTTTTAGCGTTACTTTAGAAGAAGGTATAACCAGTGCAACATTAGTTTCCGAAGCTGTTGTTGATGATAACGATATTGAAGAAGCAGCAGACGAGATTTTTACCACTGTTTTAGCCGACGGGGTAGACTATAGAGCAAATCCCGACAGTAACGAAGTACAAACCTTTATTACCAGAGAACCAGTAGTCAGCTTCACTCCCGAACAAGTTAAAGTTACTGAAGGAGATACCTTTGCTTGGAATTTCAGTTTAAATAAACCCGCTCCCGAAGGTGGATTAACTCTCTCGTTACCAATTACTTTTAATAACGACCCAGAACCGGG
>JBCBPQ010000353.1:0-6483 GCA_039820645.1 Cyanobacteria bacterium J06633_8
CTCCCGCCAAACCGGCGGCGGCTCCTGCTGCTATACCACCCAAAGAAAAGGATGATTTTTCTTCCTCTTCTTCCTCTTCTTGGTTATTTGGTTGTTCTGTTGGCTGGGTTTGTTGCTGCTCTTGATTAGTTGCTGATTCTGTTTGAGAAGTTCCCCACAAATCTGTTGGTGAAGTTTGTGGTGGTTGCTCTAAATATGATGTTTGTTGCTGCTCTTGATTAGTTACTTCTTCTGTTTGGGAAGTTCCCCACAAATCTGTTGGTGAAGTTTGTGGTAGTTGCTCTAAATATGATGTTTGTTGCTGCTCTTGATTAGTTACTTCTTCTGTTTGGGAAGTTCCCCACAAATCTGTTGGTGAAGTTTGTGGTGGTTGTTCTAAATCGGTATTGTTAGGATTCAAAGCATCACCTTCATATAAAGATGATTCTTCCCGATTGTTTGCTTCTTCCTTGTCAGCATCCCAAACATCAGGTAGTTGAGGATAAGGAACTGTTCCGTTAATTTCTAGCGATTCCGAATCAACTTGCTCGTCTTCAGTTGATTTTGAAGCATCTTTACCAGCTAATTTAGATTTGATTTTCTCAGCACCAAGGGCAGCAGCACCGGCACCCGCTGCAGCAACTGCACCGGCACCCGCTGCAAAGTTTCCAAGCCAGTTATTTGTGGAAGCAGATGGTAATTCTTCTTGAGTAGAAGGATTATTCTCTTCTGGTTGGCTATCGGAAACTTCGTGTTCAGTTGCTGGAGGAGTTTCCGCCTCAATTGGAGTAGAAATTCGCGGTAATGAATGATGAGAATTGTTAACAACAGCCGCTGGTGCTTCTAAATCCAAAGTGGTATCGGGAATATCTGGTTGCTGCCAATCTGGAGTTTCTACATCATCTAAACCTGTACTAGAAATATCCGGTTGCTGTAAATCTGGGGCATCTACATCTAAACCTTTACCAGAAACACTTGGTAATTCTACATCTGGGACATCTACATTTAAATCTCTACCGGAAACATTTGGTAATTCTACATCTGGGGCATTTAACCGCAATTCCGGAGAGTTTTCGGATGTATTGTCTTTATCTCTACCAGCAAGGGCTGCCGCTCCAAGTCCCAAACCTGCTATACCTGCTGCAATACCTGCTGTATTAATTCCAGGTGTTGTATTGGGTGGGGTTTCTACCTGTGCTGTATTAATTCCTGGGTTGGGTTCATCTAAGGGCAATTCCGGAGAGTTTTCATTTAAAGGCGTATCGTCGTTTTCCGATGTACTGTCTTTATCTTTACCGGCAAGGGCTGCGGCTCCAAGTCCCAAACCTGCGGCACCTGCTGCAATACCTGCTGCATTAATTCCAGGTGTTGTATTGGGTGGGGTTTCTAGCGGTGCTGTATTAATTCCTGCGCTGGGTTCAACGGGAGTATTTGCAACTGGTTCTTTAACTGGCCCTGTGGTAGAAGTGGGAGTAAAAGGAGGAGGAGAATCTTTCGGTAATACACCGCGAGCTACCGTATCTTCTTCTTGAGACTTGCGTCTTCCCAACAACCACCAGAACGCTAATGCGCCAAGAACTGCTACGGGTAATAAAATCCACCACCAAGGTATAGTTCCTTCACCAGCCTCTGCTGCTACGCCAGCGCTATTTCCCGGCTGTATTAATGCACCTGGATTATCAGTAGCAGATGTATTGGTAGCAGCACCAACACCATCTGTATTATTACCATCAGTTGCAGTTTTATTACCGGTACCGGCAGCTTCTCCATCAGCGGTAGCGGCTTTTTCAGTTTCGGTACCAGCAGCTTTTTCATCGGCGGTAGCGGCTTCAGTAGTTGCGGGGGTTGCGGTTGCTGTAGCTGCTGCATCCTCGCCCTCGGGACCTTCACCAACTGCGCGAGCAACGGTAGCTGCAACTGCTGCGGCTTCTGCTTCTCTAGCCGTTTCGATTGCTTCCTGTCCGGGTTTTGCTGTTGCGTAACCAACAAAGCTCTTAACTGCTTCCGAAGGATTTTCTTTAAATACGTAAACTAAAGGTTGAGAATAAGGATATCTGGGGTCATCAGGTAAAGTTTTGTGCATACTCAAAATACGCACGTTATCCAGCTTTGATACCTGATTTGCTAACACGAACCCGATACCATCATCACCCAACTCCTTGACAACTTGGGCTGGATCGTCACTATCTAGCTTAGTCGCAGTAGAACCAGTATCTAAATTACCGGCAAAAAGAGGATAATTACGGAAAGCTTCGCGAGTATCGCTTGAATCGGGGCGATCGATGACTCTAATTTTTTTATTAGGTCCGCCAAGTTGTGACCAATTAGTAATTTCTCCGCGATAAATTTGAGTAAATTTATCATTCTTTAAATCGCCTTTGTAAGGATTATCCTTACCAACAATTATCGCGATTTTTTCCCGACGCAAACGCTGCTGCTTTAAACCTAGTTGTTCTTCTTCAGGAGTTAAACCGCGTCCAATTGCCGCAATATCTATTTTGCCATCTTGTAAAGCCTTCAGCGCCTCCTTTGTTCCATTGGTAGCAAGCTCAACGTTAGTGCCGGAATACTTTTTCTCGAAACGTTCTTTTAACGCTTCATTGGCTCTTGTCATGCTAGCGGAACCATCTATCCGAATTTTGGCATCATTCGGAACTACTGTAGGAAGCGGAAAAGATGGTGTTTCTGTCGGCGATTGCGCCAGTGCATAGTCCGATTTGAATAAGCTAGTCATCATCGGTGTTGATGCCAACGCCAACAATAAAGCTAAACTAACTATTGGATTTCTGTTCTTTTCTTTATGCCACATAATGCCCCATTTATGTATTAGAGGAAACAACTTGTCTCCCTAAGGTCAAAATCGTATTTCTTGTTTGAATTTATGTGGAGGAGACGCGCTAGCAACATATACCTGTGTTATGTTGTTTTTAAGCTTTTAGAGATACTTAATTTAATAGACATCGATTGAATCAACTCTACCGTGTGAAGCAACAATAATGAACTAGTGTTTAGCTTTTCTTAAAGTATCCAACAATACTCCCTTGCCACATATTCAAACATTATTTAATCTATCTATAGAAGTATTTAATTACTCACGACTAAAAATTATTTCTGATAATAAACCCTCAATAACATTAGAAATTTAGACTGTTTGCAAATCTTGACATAATCAAAGTTATACAAAGATTTTTATAGATAAATTACTTATAAGTAAGTTACCTCAAGCAAACAAATAATACCAGTTATCTGAACTACAGCCACAATTAATAGGTTAAATGAGAGAATAATAACAAATTAGTGGTTTTTTCACAATTTGAATTTAAATTGGGTATGGAATAAGAGGTAAGAGGCAATTAAAAAGTTTTTTACAATCAGCTATACAGTAAGTAATTAGCTAAATCCGATACAATTGCCACTTGAATATCTCACGTAATTACAGATGCATCATGCAAGCAGTGAGAATACTGGGGGTAACCCCGGAGGCAGGGAAGGACTCAAAGACTTTAATTCGCCGCTTGTTTATCCGAGATTATCGGCACTCACATCACTATAAGTTTGCTTTCATTGGAATGTATTTGGCGCTCTGGAATCGTCCTAATTCGCTTGCCTGGAGCAATTGAATTCTTTCGGTGAATCATGAATTGCCAAGCTCCATCCCCCACAGCGAAATCAATTAATGCGACTAGTACCGCTTGCGTTCGTAAGAAGTAAGAAGTAAGAAGTTCGATTTTCTAGACTTTTCAGCCATTTTAAATAGTTGCCTTATTTATGCCGTGCTGTACTAGCGTTCTTTTTCATTAGTTTTGATAGTCGGATTACCCTTCAGAAATCAATACATCTAAATGTTATTAAGAAATGTAATAAATCAAAGTGCGTGAAAGACTATGTTTTCCGTGAAAATACTATTTTTTTGTAAAGGATAGTTGAGATTAGTAGTCAAAACAACTTTTTATGTTTCACACTACAAATATAACGAAGCAATTATTTTTTCATGAATACCATTTCCACTTCTAGCGTAGAATTTAAACGTCCAGTTTGGCTAAATGTTGTTGTTTTAACTTTGGGTTTCTGGCTCAGTGCCAGCGTCATTTTAGATTGGGTAATTATGCCTAGTCTTTACGTTTCTGGGATGATGACTCAATCAAGTTTTGCATCTGCTGGCTATACAATTTTTTGGAATTTCAACCGCGTTGAATTATTGTGTGCGGGGCTTGTATTAACTGGGGTTTTAGCTTCTAGTCAAATTAATTTAAACTGGCAGAAAAAGATTATTTTCGGTGCAAATCTATTAGTAGCCATTGCTTTAGTTGATACTTATCTTTTAACTCCAGAAATGTCCGCGATTGGATTGCAGTTAAATTGGTTTGCAGCAATTGCCGAAACTCCAGCGAATATGGATATATTGCATGGCAGTTACTGGTTGCTAGAGGTAGCAAAATTAGTAGTTGGCGGTACTCTGTTTACTTGGTGTTGGAAACAGTTAACAGTTAACAGTTAACAGTCAACAGTTAACAGTCAACAGTCAACAGTCAACAGTCAGAAATCTTTTTCATATTTAGGATTAGATATTAAGTATTATTTACTCAGCTTGAATTTTCAGGCTGAGTGTTGTTTTTTTTTGGTAACTTGAGGCAACTTGTTCCTTGTCTCCGGCAAGGAATACAGTATTGGAGGCTCTGCCTCCTGTCATATAAGAGGCAGAGCCTCAAAAAAATAGCATTCCAAGTCAGAAACTAGGAACGAGCCAACTAACAACTAACAACTAACAACTAACCACTAACCACTAACCACTAACCACTAACAACTAATTACTAATTACAATGAGCGAACAAAATAAAGAACAAAAGCATCCACAATACAATCGCGATCGCCCTTTACTAGAAAGTTTGTTGGTAGGTGAAGCGAGTAACCATAATTTGGCAGAATTAGCCAGATTACGAATTCGCTATCATAATTTTCCCGGTGCCTTCGATATTCAGCAGGGTTTGGATGAGGTACTGCAAAAATGGGGGATTACAGAAGACGAGCTTTTTGAGAAAACCCGAGCAATTCACGCTGTTGGTGGAATTTATCGCACTAAAGGGAAGAAAGAAGAACAAGATTGGAATTAGTCAGTTAGCAGTTAGCAGTTAGCAGTTAACAGTTAACAATTACCAATTACCAATTACCTCAATTTCTCTTTTTCTGATATTCCCGGAGTTGCTTTAAAAGTTCTTCTTGGGATGAGGAATTGGGCTTTAGGTTTTTAGTTTGGTTGATTTTCGGTTGGGTTGTAATATTCCCAGATGAAGAACTAAATCTAAATGGTTGTTTTCTAAATGGTTGTTTTTTTATTGGTGTTGATGTTTGAATGTTTGATTTATCTAAATTAGCTTTTACCTTGTCGAGGGTGGCAGCAAATTTAACTTGCTGTTCCATTTGCTCGGTAGAAGAAACTAAACCACTTAAACCGTTGATTAATTCGCGGAGATTTTGCCTAAATTTTGGATCTCCCGTCAAATCGTCTAAATCTGATGTAATTTTCTGGGTATTTTCAAAGGTAACTCTAGCAGAATCTAAGGTTTGTTGGAGTACTAATAAATTATTCGGATCGTTAAGTGTTTTGGTAACGTCTCGTAAATTAGTGGAAGCTTCGGCTGCATTAGCTGAAAGTGTTTCCAGATTCTCAAGCAATTGCCCTTTGGTAAATTTATTAATGCTGGGGGATAAACTATTTAAAGTCGTTCTTAACTGAGAACTAGTTGCCGTGATGTCATTTAATGCACTAACGAGTGAAGAACGATTTGTAGTGACTAAATTATCAATATTAGTTAATAATCTATTTGCTTTATTAGCTGTAGAACTAATTTCTGTTGCAGTACCGCTAAATTGTTCTGCTGTATTACTAAACTGTCTTGCTGTAGCGTTTAATTGTTCGGCTGTGCCGCCAAATTGGTTGATGGTTTGGTCAGTAGATACACTGACTCTATTAGCAGCGTTAGCTACAGTATTGGCAGCAGAAGCAAAGGTTTTTAATTGTTCTTGGGTAGCTTTAGTCAAAGAAGAGACATCGCGAGTTAATTGAGCTACTTGTGCTGCTGCTAGGGATGTACTTTTTAAAGTTTGGTTAACATTGTCGTAGACATCAGGTCGGCTGTAAACCTCTGATAAACGGCTGCTGTAGCGAATTAATTGGTCAACGCTGATACCTATTTCACCTTTGAGGCGGGAACCATCGCAGACAATGATAGTGGGGTCGCAACCTTTATCTTGAGGTCCGGGATCTCCACTTTTACGGGAGACAATTCTTTCTGGTGTAATTTCGACAATGCTTTCGCTGATTAATCCGGACTGGTTGGCTTCAATTTTAACATCACTGGGGATAACCAAATCGGGTTTGTTGATATCAAGTGTTACATCTACACCATTTGGGCCAGCTTTAATATCGGCAATGTTGCCTACTTTTACACCGCGATATTGTACAACAGCGCCTTTTTGCATTCCACCAGCGTCCTTAAACTCTAC
>JBCBPQ010000354.1:0-6464 GCA_039820645.1 Cyanobacteria bacterium J06633_8
CAGGGATAATCGTACTCAACGCAAGCAGCAAAAGTTGGCTTTGGTACGTGGTTTGTACGAGAAAGGTTTTGAACGAGAACAAGTAGTTAATTTGTTTGGTTTTATTGACTGGATGTTGACGCTACCATTGGAGTTAGAGCGGCAATTTTGGCAAGAATATAGCGAATATGAGGAGAACAAGAAAATGCGTTACGTAACCAGTGTTGAGCGAATTGGAATTGAAAAAGGTATTGAGCAAGGTAATAAGCAAGGGTTAATCAAGGGTATTGCTTTGGGGTTAAAGTTGAAGTTTGGGGATTCGGGGAATAATTTATTACCGGAGATTGAGCAAGTTACGGATGTGGATGTGCTGTCTGCTATTTTGGATGCAATTGATACGGTAGATACGGTGGAACAATTGCGACAGGTTTATCAATCAAAGGGTTGATTTGTTTGGTTTTATGCACTGACTCCTCCTGGTTCTGTGTTGTGTTGGGGGGTGATTTTTAATTAGGAAGGTGTAATAAATGAGTACGCAAAAATTGTGTCATTGCGAGCGATAGCGAAGCAATCCCAGAGTGTTGCGATTGCTTCGTTTCACTCGCAATGACGAATATCCAATTAATTTTGCCAAGTACTTATTGGATTTGCTCGCGATCGATAATTTAAAAATAGCAGGTATGTAAATAAATGGTTAATGTAGTAAATATTCCAGTAGAGTTGCCTAGTGGAAAAATATTAAATATAGCTAGATTCATTGCTCTCATCCCAATTAATAAAGCTAACAATATTAGTTATGATTTGATTTTAGAAGGTCATTCTACTCCTGTTCATTTAGAATCGCAAGATGGTGAAATTCTAAAAAAAATACTTTTTTTACATAAAAATTCGGTTGCAGTTAGTCAATCGGAAGAAGAAAGACAAAAACAATTGCAGCAGAATGAACGAGCGATGACGTTATTAAAACAGCGCATGAAACGTCACGAAAATATTTCTGAAACTGAATCAATCCAGCGAGAAGAAGTATTCAATGATTTTAAACAAATTATGGATACAGAACGTCTTCCCGGACAAAAATTATATTCAGAAGAATAATATGTATGATAACTTTTATTGATTCTGGGGTGCTGGGTATTCTTACGAATCCCTATAAGTTTGGCGAAGCTCGCGATTGCGAACAATGGCTTTATACTTTGTTATCGCAAGGGGTTTATGTTTGCTCTTCCGATATATGCGATTTTGAAGTTAGGAGAGGTTTAGTTTTAGCATTACAAAATAAACCAAAAATTAATGGTATTCAAAATTTAGATGAAATTCGAGACATCATCGATTTTCTATCGATTGATTCAGTTTTGTTAAGAAAAGCGGCTGATTTATGGGCTTCTGCTCGCAGTCAAGGTATACCTACTGCTGATAATAAAAGCCTTGATGTGGATATTATTATTTCTGCTCATTGGCAGATGCTCACAGAAAATTTTCCCGGTCGTTATGTTGTTGTTGCGACTACGAATGTTAAGCATTTAAGCCGTTTTACTGAAGCTAAAGTTTGGAAAGATATTAAATTTTAGTTATTATTAGTAGTCCATTGAAAACACTTTCTTTGCTCAGTTAATAATAAGAAGAAAAAAGTTCTATCCCCCTCTTCCCGATCTACCCCCTCTCCCCCCTCTAAATATAAGATTATAGTTCTCTGGGATAATTATTCATACACAGAATATTGAAAACCAGCATCTATGACCAATCCGGAAACTAAATATGATTCCCCTTGGAAAGAGATTTTACAATTGTATTTTCAAGATTTCTTGTTATTCTTTTTTCCCCATATACACGCAGAAGTTGATTGGACAAAAGAACCTGTATTTCTTGATAAGGAGTTACAGCAAGTAATTCGTGATGCGGAGTTAGGAAAGCGGCTTGTTGATAAATTGGTAAAAATTTATCTTTTGGATGGGACGGAATCTTGGGTACTGATACACATCGAAGTGCAGGGGCAAGAAGAAGACGAGTTTAATCGACGGATGTATACCTATAATTACCGTATCTTTGATTGTTATAATCGTCCGGTGGCTTCGATTGCCGTTTTGGGAGATACTAAGGAAGATTGGCGACCAAATCAGTTTGGTTATAATTTATTTGGTTGTCGGGTAGATTTTCAATTTCCCATCGTGAAGCTAATTGATTATCGAGAACGACTTGGGGAGTTGGAAGCTAGTAATAACCCCTTTGCAATTGTAGTCATGGCGCATTTAGTGGGGTTAGAAACCAGGGATAATCGTACTCAACGCAAGCAGCAAAAGTTGGCTTTGGTACGTGGGTTGTATGAGAAAGGTTTTGAACGGCAAGAAGTAGTTAATTTGTTTGGTTTTATTGACTGGATGTTGACGCTACCATTGGAGTTAGAGCGGCAATTTTGGCAAGAATATAGCGAATATGAGGAGAACAGCAAAATGCGTTATGTTACCAGTGTTGAGCGAATTGGTATTCAGAAAGGTATTGAGCAAGGAAAAAATCAACTGCGACAAGGGTTAATCAAGGGTATTGCTTTGGGGTTAAAGTTGAAGTTTGGGGAGTCGGGGAATAATTTATTACCGGAGATTGAGCAAGTCACGGATGTTGATGTTCTATCAGCTATTTTGGATGCTATTGATACGGTAGATACGGTAGAGCAATTGCGACAGGTTTATCAATCAAATGATTAATTCCGTAAATGAAGCATAATTTCCCCAACCGTCAATTTCTCTCCTGGTTCGGATAATCGTTTACTAGTTGTATTACTTGGATTTATTCCGGTGAGGATAAATATTGCTTTTCACCAAGCACCGACTCCCCAAGCTATTTTTGTGTTGGGGGGTGATTATAATCGGACAAGGTTTGCTGGTGAGTTTTGGCAGAGTCGTAGGGATTTGGATATTTGAGTTTCTTATTTTCGTTTGAATTTAAATATATAACGGTGGATTTTGGAGAAGTTTGGTGTGTCTGAGAAACTTTTACTGCACATATTTTTCTAAATAAGATAAAATGTTCCCTATGTAGGGAATATTTTATTAAAACAATGAATAATGTCTTTACTCCCACTGAAGCGGCTGCAATTGTTCAAATTCCAACTAAAAGAGTTTACAAAGAATTAGAGTATGCGATTTTTCCTTCTAGTAACCCCCAAAGACTTCCTTTTGAAGCTTTAGTATACCTAAGAGCATTGAAAGAGGTTGATTTTACATTCTCTGTTGATTTTCGGAATGTTTTATATAAACGTCTCGTAGATGCTATTGCTCGTAATAGTGCTTCTTTAGAAATTGCTCGCTATTTTATACTACAACTTGATGCGATTTCAAATGAATTATCAGAATTAATTAATCGTTTTAATAACTGGAAAAAAAGTTTAGTAACAAACCCAGCGATTATGGGGGGTGAAACAGTATTTCCATCATCTCGTCTTACTGTACGGCATATTGGTACAATGCTCGAACGTGGTGAGTCTAAAGAAGTAATTAAAGAGGATTATCCTTATTTATCTGAGGAAGATATGGATTTTGCTCTTATTTATACAAGAGCTTATCCAGTGATTGGCAGACCAAAAAAATAATGAAATTTCTTGTGGATGAGGACTTATCACCATCAATTGCACGTTACTTATGCGAGGAGATGCTGGTTGATGCTGTAGCTGTAAGAGACCGCAATTTACTTAATACACCCCCATTATGAGATTTTAGAGTATGCTTTTGAAGAAGAGCGGATTTTAATAACTGCTAATGTTAAAGATTTCGAGCGCTTTGCGAGTATTCGTGAAATTCATGCTGGTATTATTTTGATTTGCGATGGTACTTTGCTACGTGTAGAACAGATGGAAGTAGTAAATATTGCTGTAGCTGCAATTTTAGCTGAAGTAGAAGCCGGTAGAGATATGATTAATCGGGTTCTTTATGTTGAAACTGATAGAAGCTTAAAATTTGAAAATCTGCCAATATAAAATGGATGAAAATCTGATTAAATTTCTACCGCCTCTTCCCCCTCTCCCCCCTCTCCCCCGTCTAAATAAATGAAGCGTAATTTCCCCAACCGTCGCTTTATCTCCTGGTTCGGATTAACTTTACTAGTTGTCTTGCTTGGGTTTATTCCCGTGAGGATAAATATTGCTTTTCGCCAAGCACCAACTCCCGAAGCGATTTTTGTGTTGGGGGGTGATTTTAATCGGACGAGGTTTGCTGGTGAGTTTTGGCAGAGTCGTCAGGATTTGGATGTTTGGGTTTCTGATTTTCGATGGAATTTAGATAGACAGCGGCGGATTTTGAATCAGTTTGGTGTGTCTGAGAAGCAGTTGCATTTGGATGGTAGAGCGACGGTAGTGGTAACTAATTTTACTAGTTTGGTTGATGATGAAGGTTGATGCTGGTTTACAGCATATTTATTTGATTACTTGGGATTATCATATGAGGAGAGCGAGGGCGATCGCAACGGTTGTTTTAGGTAGTCGGGGGGTTGTGGTAAGGCCGGTTGCGGTGGATTCGGGGAGGGATGAGGATGAGGCTTTGGTGCGGGTGGTGAGGGATTTTGGGCGTAGTTTGTTGTGGGTTGCAACAGGGAGAAGTGGTGCTAATTTTAATCCTCGGTTGAAGAGCTAAGTTTACAGTAGATACTTTTACTCTTTAGGTTTACTGACTTTAGCAATTAATAATAACCGTAATTATTTTTGTAGGATTTAAAAAACTTTTAGAGACGCTGGATTACAACGTCTCTATACACAAATTAATTTTGATTAAGTAACACTCGATAATTAAAATTATATTAAGGAAGCTCCAGGCATAAAATCTGGTTTTGAAACTCCGAGTATCTCTAAAATCGTAGGAGCCACTGACAATAATGATACTTTCTCCTGATGAGTGACTTGCTTTTTATTAGGTTGGCGTATCCACAAAATACCGTCTGGGTGATGCATACCACTTTTAATATCTTGTATTTGGTAAAAAATATTAAAGAATGAGGTTGAATGCTCACTGTTAGCAATGCTGAGCTTTGCATCATTGGGTAGTTGGTCAAAAATTCCACAACCACCAAAAATTTCTGAGCCTTCACGCTTTAATCGCATTACTGGTCGTTTATTCACTTCTAAAGCAGCAAGATTTTTTTCTGCTTCAATAGCATCTTGCTCATTTTCAAAACGAATAAAAAATTCTTCTGCCATGACGGGAGTACAGATATATTTACTATTAATACCTGCAAAATTGAATAAATTTTCAAACTTATAAGGTCTATAGAGACGTTTTCCTCCAGTATTTTCGTACTTGAAGCAGGGTTGTTGACTTAATGCAGTACTAAGGATTAATGTTGTATTCTTATCTGCTAAGTTCAAAAAATTACCTATAAGGCTATCCATTTCTTTATAGCCAAGCAAAATAGCATTTTCATACTCTGCTTGTTCTTTTGCTGACGGTTTAGCTTCAAACTTATCTGGTTCCATGTTACGCCAGTACATATGCTGGAAGTGGGCTGTACTATTGATGAAAAAAGTTGAAAAGTGAGGTTTAAATTTTCGATAGTACCAGGAAAACAAATCATACTGGAGTTTATCTGCAATCGCTGCACGCTGCCAGCGATTCTTACCAGTTATTTTTTCCTTTGCAAGTTGTAATGTTGTTGCAATAATGGTCGATGTAGAAAGACCATGTTTAAGCATAAAACTAAGAAAATTAAGGTATTCTCTTTGATTTAGAGGAAGAGAGTCATTTGTATGTTCTTGGACTTGTTTTTGAACAAACTTAAAGTATGGCAATAACTCATCAGAATTGGGAGCAATTTTTGTACTCCAAAAATCTGGGATTATCGAACCATTTAGAGGCAACTGATAAGTAAGGTTCATACTACCACAAACCCAGACTCTGAATCCTTCGTCAGAAAGAATATCCCAGATACATTTTGAGTTCAGTTTATGTCCTTCATCAAGAAGAAATACTTGATGTTCTTTATAAGGAATACCTGAATGTACGGTTACCCACTGAATCCAAGGTTCTAGATAAGGCGGCTCTTCTTCAGCATCCGTTATGTAAACTTCTGAATCTTCATAATAGCGTTTGAAATTAGGTAATTTTCCTTGTTGAATAAATTTTTCCATCAATGAAGGACAAAGTTCATTGAATTCTAATAGAATTACAGAGTTGTTTGTTTTCATAAAGCCTCCTAAGAAGTTAAACTAAATATTTATTTATACAAACTTGGGGTAGCCTCAGAATATCATTTGATATTAAATGAAGATAAGCAATAGGCATACATTGTTAAAATTTAAATTATCTTGTAATAATTTCTGTAATCAACTATTAATACATGTTTTTATGAAGATAAAATTTATATCTCTTATGAATTTAATAGATACAACTACCAACCACTTATTCTTAGAATTTTGTGTCTAAATAACTGATAAGCATAGCCAGAGAAATGAGCAAGAGGCATAGTTATTAAACTAATTATACAGAAAAACCAGCGATTCAAAAATG
>JBCBPQ010000355.1:0-6459 GCA_039820645.1 Cyanobacteria bacterium J06633_8
GCGGGACCTCCCCGCTGGCGGCACGGCTGTCCTCAAACACGACGAACAACAACTAACCACCAACAACTAACCACTAACAACTAACAACAAACCACCAACAACTAACCACCAACAACTAACCACTAACTATTTAAAAATGTCTCAAAAAAATTCTGATTTATTGCGGGTGTTTGTCTACGGAACCCTCAAACCAGGTGAAGCAAACTATGAATACTACTGCAATAATAAAGTAGTAGATGTAAAAAAAGCTTACGTTCGTGGGAAACTATATGCGCTTCCTCAAGGTTATCCAGCAATAACTCCAGGGGATAATATGGTTTATGGGTATTTACTTTCGTTTGCTGATTCAGAAATTTTGACTAGCCTCGATTATCTCGAAGATTATCATCCTCAAAAACCACACAAGGAAAATCTTTATAATCGAATCCAAGTTGAAATATTCGATTTAGAAAATAATTCCCTTGGCTTGGCTTGGGTTTATATAATGGATTTTGCTAAAGTCCGCCAATTAAAAGGCACCCCACAAACTGATGGTTTGTGGAGTGGGGAAAGAGTAAATAGTTAAGAATTAAAAATTACGAAGACGGGAGTTACGAATTAAAAGTTATAATTCTTAACCTATAAATTATTTAATTAATGAAATTTTCAGAATCAAAAACTGTGGGTTGCCTCTGATTTAATTCCTCTTGAGGAAAAGTTTCAGCTGCTTTTGGTATCTGTACTAAAGGTTTGTCCAAAGTAACCATCGGTAAAGATGCAACTTCTTCCGAAGAACTTTGCTGTGTTTGCTCTAAGGGATTTTGAGCAAATCGCAGCCCCGTTTCGCTGTTGGGAATTAGACTTGCTAAGGAACCAATAAAACAAGCTGCAACAGTAGCACCTCCAAACATCCAAAGCATTTTAGTACGACGGCGCAACCGCATCATTACACTATCAACTGTTTCTTCTATTGATTTTTCTGATTGCGGTACTGGAAGATTCCGCAAGCCTTGCCGTAATGATAAAAGTCGTTTGTGCAAACTTTGGACTGAGGAGTCATTTGCCAGCCACTCTTCTACTTGCTTTCGTTCTGCGGCTGTTACCTCACCATCAAGGTAAGCACTCAATAACTCGAAGCGATCGCGCTTCATCATATTCTTAGCACCCGTTAATAATTTATTGGTATTGGGATTGTTCCCATCCCGCAATTCGTGTTGATTTTGCAAGCGGGAATCGTCAAAGTGATGTTCTGTATTCATCTTAACATTATTACCAATTAATACACGGGTATATACATCGGGCAAGCTTGAGAATTTACTTTTATTTTTTTCCCAACAGCAGACACACAATATGTTTCTTAATAAGTAGTCAATTATTCGGTCCGCCAAGCTCAGCAGCAGGAATATTTCAATCTCAAATTTGTCATTATCGCCTTCTTCGCGGATCTAAAATAAAAAATTGGAATTAATGCAAATTGAAATTTGATATTCACTCAAGCTCAACACTTTCCCACAATTTGTGAATTACGTATATGAATGGTACTTAATATCGGGTATTAATTAATAATACGAAGCTACCGCATCATGTGAGGATGAACGTTGCTACTTAAGACTCTACATAATTTTGTAGTTGAGTTTGCAGTCGGGATCTAGCTCTAGCAATCCTTGACTTAACTGTCCCTAAAGAAACGCCAGTCATTTCGGCAATTTCTTCATATGCCAGTCCTTCAATTTCTCGCAACACTATAGTGGTACGAAAAACTTCGGGTAAATCTGCAATTGCTAAGCGTAATTGCTCATAAAATTCTCTTGTTGTCAGTTCTTCTTCAGGTCCGGGAGTATCGCCAGCAATTTCCCAATCCATTTCCCCGTCGTCTAAGGTACGGGGAGCATCAAGTGATAGGGGACTAACAACTCGCTTGCGTTTACGTAACTCGTCGTAGAACAAGTTAGTAGCAATACGACTCAGCCAACCTCGAAATTTACACGGGTCTTGTAATCGACTAACATTGCGGAAAACTCGTATCCAGACTTCCTGAGCTAAATCTGCTCGATCGGCCCAATCAGGCGCTAAGTGATATAAAACTCTATCAACTTGTGATTGATAGCGACGCATCAGTTCAGCAAACGCAGTACGTTCGGGGCGAACTCCAGCCTGACAGCGCAGAATCAGGTCATGGTTTGAAAGTTTATCAACTTCTACTGGTGTTTCCGGCAGTCTGGCATCGAGCGTAGACCAAGATGCAGCAATCGATTGACTCATATATCTTACTGGCTTTAAATCATCCCTATCTATTAGACCTGAAGACGTGCAGTTAGTTCCCGGTAAAAGTGACGGATTTATAACTGGAACAAATATTTTAGGTAAAGTTCAGTAAGATTACGGTTAGCAATCAGCTAATCATAATAGCTGTTCTACTGAAAGTGGCTAACTTTGAAGCCTAATATTGCTAAATGTCAGCAAGAATAATGAATAGTGCCACTCTACATAATTGTCTATTTTTATGTAATTTTGAAAATGAGTATGTTTGTATATTGATATACAAAATATTCCCTTTGTTCGATCCAAGCCGAAGCCATGCAAGTTATCCACCCAGATGCGGGAATTGACTATATCCTTCTAAGAAAAGATGAATTAATTTTGAATAACTTTTGATTATTTTTATAGAAGAAAAAACAAATCATATTTTTCATAAAATTCCGATAAAAAATTGATAAACAATTATTAATTTTAAGTTTTTGTTGAATAAACTACAGAATTTTATACAGTTATAAGTTTTTTGTAATTTTCCTTTATTTTATTTTTGTCGCATCTTCACTAAAATCTGAGGTGCTGTATCCGTAACAGAAGGATGTATACTCTCAGAATCGGAATAAAGTGGCGCTTGAACCTGCAAGAACATATTCAGCGAAAATGTAATACTTGCTGCGAGCAATAATTTCTCTAACATAATCTCTCTCCCACTCACCAAGTTAATGATTGGTAATTACACTGTAATAGTTCCGGATATTAATCTATGCTGCAAAATTTTTCTGTTGTAGATAGAAGTAATAGTAATACCGGGATAGCACTAGTCTGCCCGCATATAGAGGGTAAATTCGTAAATAAATTTAGAAGAGTTTGTAAATGTTTGATGAGAGCAGCAACAATTATGATTAATTAAAAGATTATTTAAAAAAAGATTTGACCTGTATGGGAGTCTTGCGGGAGACAAAAAAATGGTACGAAACGATCCTTTAGCGCGTATAGTGATGTTGCTATGCTTTATTACAGCAATTTTATCTTTAACACTTCATTGGCGAATCAGTACTTCAGTGCCTGAAACTGAAAAAAAGTCGGAGGAGTTGAGCAAAAATGAACCTATAGATTTTTTCCAAAAGCAAGTTCGACATTTGATGAATTTAGGAAATAATTTAAAGTCCTATTCCATACCGAAGTCATCATCAAATACACCAGCTTTAACTTCTACTCAAAATGAGAAAGCGAAAGGGCTAAATGCATCTCCTCAGAAAAAACTTGTAGTTGATTTAAGCGATCGCCGAGTTTATATGTATCGTCAAAATACGGTTATCGCCAGCTACCCGATTGGTGTAGGGAAAAAAGGTTGGGAAACTCCTCTAGGAAATTTTGAGGTGATGCATATGCAGCAGTTTCCTGCATGGCAACATCCTATTACTGGTAAAGTATTTGCACCAGGACCAAATAGTCCTTTAGGAGAACGTTGGATTGGTTTTTGGTCTGATGGGCATAACGAAATTGGCTTTCACGGTACACCGGATTCGGAATTAGTAGGAAGCCCGGTATCTCACGGTTGCTTAAGGATGCGTAATCCCGACGTTCGCTTGCTATACGAACAAATCAGCTTAGGAGTACCCGTACAAGTGCGTAAGTGATTCATGGGAAAATAGGGTAAGAGGTAGTAATTAACAATTATCAGTTTCGTGCCACGAAAAAATAATTTACCGGCTTACCCATTACCGGCTTACCCATTACCGGCTTACCTAATTAACTCCGAATCATCACCCTTTTGTTCATAGTTATGAGCGTGAGCTTGAAGTAAGGTGTTAACTTGACGCAATATCTCGCTGCCCTTACTTTTGCCAATAGCTTGACGTTCGGGGTAGAAATCAGGTTTTTCTAAATAACGAGAAATTGCTTCTCCCACTTGTTGGGAAATAAACTCTTGAAGTTCTGTTTTCGCCCTTTGTCGCTGGTAAGTCGCACCTTCTTCTGTGGTGGCATACAGAGGTGGTAAACGGTTAAGTGCATAAGCGGCTATATCCCCTACGTCAAGGGATTTATCGCTAGTCGCTTCAATTTCTGCTACTCGTGCGATCGCCTCTGTCAACACCAATTCTTCCATGACGTTTATAAACTGTTTGCGAGGTACCGCCACTACCTCACCGGTTAACAATGCCCCCATTAATCTATCAAGTGCCATGTACTCTTCTATAGAGAGTTCGGAGGCATTGTCGCAGATGCGCCCAACTTCGGCTTCCATGGCTGGTGTTAAATAACCATCCTGGAGAGCTTGTTCTACAATTTTTTCGATACTCATAACGCTCATTTTAATATCAGCCACCCAATTAAGGTAGGACGGTACCAGTTTAATTTATTACTTTTCCCCTATTTGGGTAAATAATACACATTTTACTGACAAAAGTAAGGAATAACATCCCCTTTATTTAATTGCACCGAATCGCCAGGGCACTGGATCTACAGCTTGTCCGTTAACGTACCAACCCCAGTGTAAATGAGGACCAGTTGAAGCACCAGTGGTACCGACACCGCCAATTAGTTGACCTGGTTTTACCATGTCACCTTCTTTGACGTTAATCCGATTCAAGTGCATATAAATGCTGGTAACTCCTTGTCCGTGGTCAATGCCTACTATATTACCGTGAACTACGAAACCTTGGGATACTTTACCTACTAAAGCAACACGCCCTGCCGCTGGTGCAATTACCGGCGAATTAGTACCACCAGCGTAATCAACACCACGATGGAAATAGTTCTTTGCAAATTTACCATTATAGTAGCGACGTACACCATAGATTGTACTGACACGCGAACCATTTGGTCTGCGTAAGGGACCGTTCCAAAATTTTTGTGGGGTCACAAGTGCTTTAAAAGCTCTAACTCTATCAAGTTCGTGTTGCGTTGCTTTTACACCAGCTTTACCAGGGGGTAAATTAATCCTTTGTACCGGAAATCTACGATTTTTTACCCATAGAGCTAAGTTTCGCGTTCTTCCATCACCTGATACACGAATTACTCTTCTTCCATATTTTTGCAATGGTGTAGTAGGAATAAATGCACGGTACTGATTTGGTGCTATTGGGAATACTGGATAAGTTTTTCCGTTGCTGGTAACTTGTAAATTACCACCATTAGAGGGGTTATCGGGAGTTACAATTACCGATATTGTGTCTCCTAGTTTGGGGGATCGTGGATTTAGTTGAACTTGCGCGGCTTCTGCTGCAAAATTTGTAAGGGCGATAGGAATAGCGCTGGCAGCACCTAGCGCAATTTTGACACCAAATTTTGCTTTTATACCTTCTTTTACACCTTTCAAAATTGAATGGAGTTGCCCCTTAGCAGGGTTAACTAAGCTGACCTCATTATTCATATATCTAACACATTTATTCTTGCTGTTGAAAAACAGACGCTTCGTCTTATGTGTAGTGTTTCCGACTTACCACATTTTTTTGTTTTAATGTTGGTTATGTCAACTTGAATACAAATATATTCTATTTCTCAAGTTGTCAAGTATTTTGAAATATTAATTTTTTATTGTTCTAATAAAGATAGGTAAGGGGATAAGATTGAACAGTTAAAATTACAATTGCTCAGTTCTTTGCAGGAAAACAGTCACCTTGGGCAGAATGTACTCCCTTTATTCCGACACACTTTGGGAAAAAACCTATCTCACGGGCACTGTTTGACTCCGTCTTGCCTCTGCTACAAGAAAAATGTGCTGCCTGCGTAAATCCTATCTAAGTAATTTGTATCTTTATTTGTAGCGTTTTAATATAAGTAATTGCTTGGTTTAATTTAATAACTAAACCAAGCATAGAATATTAGGAATTTCAACTGGGAGAAGAAATTACTAACTACAATACACAATAAAAGAATTAAAATATGTTCATCAACAACTAAAAATATAAATATAAATATAAATATAAAAGTGCTTGTTTTTATAATTGAATAATATGTTTATATTTTTCTAAAAATTTGCTGCCATATTCTTATGTCAGGTCAGATAAAATATACTTACGATTACATAGTATGCCATAGTAAAACATACTAAAAATAAGCATATTAGTTTTGTGTTTTTTTCCTGAGGGGGTGACAAGCGCCATCAATCAGTGGCAGGGCAAGCCTTTCAGAGGACGAACGCGCTTATTGATAAAAGAGAAAAATTATTATTTTTTTATCAATAAACGTTTCAAATCCTTATTTTTCGTAGGAGTCGTTCTA
>JBCBPQ010000356.1:0-6343 GCA_039820645.1 Cyanobacteria bacterium J06633_8
ATTACCGCAGAAGATGCTGAAGGTAATGACCTAACATTCAACTTGGTGGGTGGTGCTGACCAAGGATTATTTACTATCGATTCGGAGAGTGGGGAATTAAGCTTTAACAGTGCTCCCGATTTTGAAACTGCTGCTGACGCTGATGGTGATAACAATTACCAAGTTTCTATTGGGGTTTCTGATGGAAGTGAAACTGTAACCCAAGACTTGACAATCGCAGTTACCAATATCAACGAAGCTCCCGCTGAAATTACATTATCAAATTCGTCCGTTGCCGAAAACGAGACTGCTCCAATAATTGGTAATCTTACAGTTACCGATATAGATAGTAGCAACTTCACCTACACCGTAAGCGACAATCGTTTTGAAGTTGTAAATTCTCAACTCAAACTAAAAGACACTGAAAGCTTAGACTTTGAGAGCGAAAGCAGTATTAATCTCGAAATTACTGCGACTGACGATGGTAATCCCAATCAAAGTTTCACCAAAAACTTCGCGATCGCAGTTACCAATGTCAATGAAGCTCCAACAGATATCACATTATCAAACTCTTCAGTTGCAGAAAACGACACTGCTGCAATAATTGGTAATCTCACAGTCACAGATGTTGATGGCACCAACTTCACCTACACCGTAAGCGACAATCGTTTTGAAGTTGTAAATTCTCAACTCAAACTAAAAGATGGTGAAAGCTTAGACTTTGAAACCGAAAATTCCATCACCTTGGAAATTACAGCAACTGATGATGGAAATCCCAATCAAAGTTTTACCAAGAGCTTGACAATCGCAGTTACCAATATCAATGAAATACCTACTGCTGAAGATACCACCTTCACCGTAGATGAAAACAGCACTTCCGGAACAGAAGTAGGCATTATTACCGCAACCGACCCGGAAAATGAAGCTCTAACTTTTGCAATTGCCTCTGGTAATCTTGACCCAGATAATGATAGTAACCTAGCTTTTGCAATAGATACCTCGACCGGAACAATTACCGTTAATGACAAAGACGACCTAGACTTTGAAGTTATACCTACTTTCAATCTAGAGGTGACAGCAATAGACTCAGGTAGCTTAACTAATACAGCTAATATTACCGTCAACCTTAACGATGTTTCTCCTGCTCAGTTTGATACAGTTGAAAGCCAAAATGGTTTCTTTACTTTGAACGGAGGAGATTCCACCACCATCAAATTTACATTAGCTAACAACAACACCGAACAAGTAAACGAGATTGGTGTATTTGTCGTAGATGATGAAAGCGGTAGCGTTGATGGTAATGCTCCTGGTTCTGACGGTTATCTGCAAGCAGCGCTACAAAGGTCACAAGTTATCTTATCAGCAGTTTCTGACCGTCCTAGTGGATTTGACTTAGGAGATATTGAGCGGGTACTTGAAGTTGATTCTGACGCACGTTTGGGCTTCTATTTGGTATCTAACGGTACAACTGATACAGCACTTGCTGAAATAGAAGAAAGCGGAACAACAAACTTACCTATATTCTTCTCCGATTCCTCCAACCTACAAGTATCTGACTTGGGTACAGAAGGGTTTAAATTAAACTGGTCAGATGAAGCAGGTAGTAATGATTTCACCAACTTGAACTTAAACGTACAACTGACTCAAGATACTCCTGCTCTTGGTACTCAATTACAAGGAAACCCACAAAATGAACTCATTGATTTGAGTAATGAAACAGGTCAAGTCTCAGTTAGCGTGGAGGTACATCGAGAAGCAGCTTTCGATAACTTGATTGGTTTTTACCAAGTTGTTGATACCAACGGTGGTATTGATATAAATGGTGATGGTATAGCGGACTTCAATCCTGGTGATGCTGGATATGAACAAGCAGCCTTGACAAACCGTGTCACAGGTTTAGATTTGCTTCAAACTGATAATCAGCAAACTACAACCTTTGATGGAATCCTAGAAGGTGGAAATATTTTCGCTTCCTTCATGGTTGTAGATGGAACTGTAGATGAAGCAATCAACGACAACGCAGAAGTTTACTTCTCATTCTTAGGAGCAAACAGCGATGGAGTTGACCACATTCGCTTACTTGGTGAGAATACCTTTGGTTTTGAGGATTTAGCTAATGGTGGTGATAATGACTTTAACGATATGATTGTAAAAGTTAATTTTCCCACTACTTAAAAGCTTTCTTAAGTTGTTTTGCTTGTATTTAGACTTGAATAGCCAAAACTAACTGTAAAGAAAGTAACCAATAAAAAGCCCCGGAATTTTTCTGGGGTTTATTTTTTCATCAATAACACTCAAAACACAACGAAATCGAGGTCACCTTACAGTGGTGAATCTACCTTTCAACACTACCTGGGATTGAAGAGTAAACGCATTTTCCTACAGATGATAAGCTAAGCTAAATAAACCAAGCGTTTTCGGGGAGAATAGAAACTTAGTGGATAAAAGAAAACGTGCCTTAGCAACCGAGCGCAACCGCGAACCAATTTTACAAATACTGTTAGAAGTTTTGCCTCCCACTGGTACGGTTTTAGAAATTGCCAGTGGTACGGGGGAACACGCCGCATATTTTGCACCACAATTAAAACCGAGAAAATGGATTCCTTCCGATCCTGATGCTTCGCTGCGTGAAAGTATCATCGCATGGGCAGAATATTGCCCCAGCGAAAATCTTTACCAACCCCTGGAGATTGATGCAAGTCAGCCGATTTGGAAAGCAGAAAAAGAAATATTATCGGAAATATCTGATATTTGTGCAATTGTGAATATTAATATGATTCACATTTCAAAATGGTCTGCTTGTTTGGGATTAATCGCAGCAGCCGGACGCATACTTCCACCGGGAGGTATTCTATATTTATATGGCCCATACAAACAAGGTGGAGAACATACAGCACCTTCAAACGCGGCTTTCAGCGAGTATTTGCAAGAACAAAACCCGGAATGGGGAGTACGTAATTTAGAAGATGTAGTAGAAGTAGCCAAAAGTAATAATTTGATTCTACAAAAAACCTATCCGATGCCAGCAAACAATCTTTCGGTAGTGTTTAAACATTTTTGAAATTGGGAATGGGCATGGGGTATTGGGCATTGGAAGGGAGAGGGAAAAGAATAACTCACTGCTAACTGCTAACTGTTAACTGCTAACTGCTAACTGCTAACTGCTCACTGCTAACTGTTATGTCTGATCTAAATGGTACTTGGTTGGGAACTTATTGGCAAAATGGAAATCCGACTCGTTTTGAAGTTGTACTTGTTCAAAGCGGGAATAGTTTATCTGGCAGGGTTTTGGATGATTCCTATTTAGGAGAAGCTAAGTTAAGCGGTGAAGTTGTAGGTCGTCGTATTAGCTTTATCAAAAGCTATTTTACAAGTTCGCCGGATGCGGTGGAATATGTTGGCACTATTTCCGAAAATGAAGATTACATCCAAGGGCAATGGAGGATCGGTAGCTGGGATTATGGTCCCTGGGAAGCTAGACGTAGCGGTGAGTCTCTGAGTTTGGAAGTTGCAAATAAGGCAGAAAAGAAAGTACCTGTTACAGTTAACAGTTATCAGTGAGCAGTGAGCAGTTAGCAGTTAACAGTTAGCAGTTATCATTTACCGATGATCCAACAATTTACAAAAGTAGGCATTTCATGAATTCTGATGGGTGTATGGAAAAAATCAAAGATTATTCTACCCCCTCTACCGACTCTACCCCCTCCCCATCCTTACCCGTCAAAACTAATAAAAAGGATTAGTCTTGGCTCGTTGCATTAATTTTGAGGGCTATTTTTTCAGTCCTATTTATAGGACTTTTGCTATTAGACGGGGGTTTTCAACCTACGTCGGGTGTTGGAGAAAACCTAACATATTTAATCAAAAAAAATATATTTTCATATCCGCATAACCGGAGTTTGCTTAGCAGCAACTTCAGTCGCCAGAAACATTTAGTTAAAATTATACATAAAATTAAACAATTCTTATGTATATCTAGCATAAAAATAAAGATTAGTGTTGCAGTAGCTATATATTCTTGTTTACGTATGTTTACATTAACTTTTTAGGAATAATGATGACAAAAGCTGAATTTATTAAGTATCAATCGAACAAAGATAACTTTTTAGATTTAGATAAAATATTATGTCACTGCAAGCTGGAATTGATGCAGCCAAAGAAGGGCGCTATCAAGAAGCAATCCCACTACTAGAACAATATTGTCGTAATCGTGCCCAACAGAGTTCTGCTGAATACTGTACGGCTCAGATGTGGTTGATAAGGGGATATAAAGCAACTGGAGAAATCGAGAAAGCTTTGATTCTCTGTCAAAGGCTGATACAAAGCGAAGATACCAAAGTCAGTGATTGGGCTGGCAAAATGTATCAGAAGCTTAATGAATCACCATCACCAGAAACTGAAACTGCTGAAAATCCTGTAGCTAATAAAAAAGCTGTAGGTGCTGCTGGTGTAAAGTTAGCAATGGCAGGGGTTGGTGGAAATCTGGCTTTAGCTTCTGCCATAACCATGTCTTTGATGTCTGGCATGGTGCTGGTATTGGTTTTGGGTATAGTATTGATTGCGGATAGCGAGAATCCAATTTTAGGTTTGGGTATTGCGATCGCGATTACTGTACTCTTCAACGTTGCGGCTTTTTTCTTATCTCCATTTTTGATGGATTTAACTCAAAGTTGGCTGTACAAAACTCGTTGGGTGGAGTTGGCAGAAATTGAAAACCTCAGCCCAGAAACAATTAGAGTTATTCGTCGGGTTTGTCAGCAGAAGAAAATTAAAACACCGCGTTTGGGAATCATTGAAGACCAAAACCCTACGGCTTTTACTTACGGTTCATTACCTAATAGCGCTCGCTTGGTAGTCAGCCGGGGACTTTTTACTTATCTGGATGATGATGAAGTTGCCACAGTTTACGCTCACGAACTCGGACATATTGTCCATTGGGACTTTGCGGTAATGACTGTAGCTTCAACTTTGGTACAAATTTGCTATTTGATTTACACTACAGCTAGAACAATAGCACGCGGTATGGGTGATAGCAAAATTGCTGATGCTGCCAAATCAGCTTCACTTGCAGCCTACATTTTTTACTTTATTGGTACTTACTTACTGCTATATCTTTCCCGCACTAGGGAATATTTTGCAGATCATTTTGCAGCGGAAGTTACGGGAAATCCCAATGGGTTATCTCGCTCTTTAGTTAAGATAGCTTACGGAATTGTGGAAGAAGGTTCCAGAGCAAAAGAACCCAGTCGGTTAATAGAAGGAACTCGCGCTTTGGGTATTTACGATGCTAAAGCTGCTGCGACTACAGGAAATGCTTACCGCATAGCTTCTAAACCGGAAAAAGTTGGTCGAGTATTTCTCTGGGATATGTTTAATCCTTGGGGTTGGTGGATGGAGTTGAGTTCAACTCACCCCCTGACTGGTAAAAGAGTTCGTGCTTTGAGTACCTATGCCGAGCAATTGGGTTTAGAAACCGAATTCGATATGGGGAAAGTTGTCGGGGAAGGTAAGAGTTTAAATAAAAAGAAGCTTTACGGCAACTTTTTCACGGATATTTTATTCTTTGGTGCAGAAACTATTGGTTTATTTGTTGGTATTGCAGTTGGGATTGTACTTGGGAGTTCTGGTTTAAATAATCCGGGTTTGTTGATTGCTTGTCCATTAATTGGTGTGGCAATCGGAATAATTATTAAAGCTTTTGTGATGTACCCCAATTACGAAAAAGCACCAGAAACAGATGTTCTTACTTTAATGTCAGATCCTTATGCTAGTCCTTTACGGGGTCGTCCTGCAAAACTTCAAGGTAAATTAATTGGACGAGGTGACGCTGGTTATAAGTTTGGTTCGGATTTGAAAATACAAGATCCCAGCGGAATGCTTTATTTGCGTTATGCTTCTCGACTTGGTTCCATTGGCAATTTCTTATTTGGAATGAAGCGAGTAGAAAGTTTAATTGATATGAATGTTTCTTCTGTGGGTTGGTTTCGTCGTGGTGTTATGCCTTGGATGGATTTAATCGAATTAAAAAGCGAAAATGGTACGGTTGTTAATAGCTACCATCGTTTTGGTTCATTCGTTACTGCCGGATTTTTGATTATTTTAGGTATAGCTTTAATGGTGTTGTTTGGAGGGGTTTAGCTAATTACATTAAAGCCCACACAATACAGGTAAAATATTATTTTAGTGGGCTTTAATTTTATCTAGAATATAAATAATATAGATATTCTGATATTAAGAGAATAGTATTTTCAAATATTTTCTATGATTTTGTCACATCTATTAAATCAATAGCAACATAAATATTACTATAATTTTAAAGCTTTGATTTTAATTGTAACTGCTTTCATTCATTTAACCACAACCG
>JBCBPQ010000357.1:0-6335 GCA_039820645.1 Cyanobacteria bacterium J06633_8
AGGACTTACGCAACTGGCACATTTTTCTTGTAGGGTGCTTGTACACTGACTAATTGTTAAAGGAATAATAGGGCAATCAGTGTACGGCACCAGCCGAGCATTATGACAATTGCGTAAGTCCTGTGTAATTAAGGTAGTTATTTTCAAACACAATTTTTCCATCACATAATCGGGGTTATATCTATTTGAATAATTTATAAGTACTGCTAGACATAATAATTGCATTTTCAGAGTATTTTTAATAAAAATATAAATTATGATGGCATACAAGCAAACATCAATAAGTTTTATATTATTAATATGTTTATCGTGGTTGCTTGTTCCAACATTGGCTTTAAGTAATCAAAGAAATTCTGATGAACCTCCACCAAGAACAAATGGTAGATCGGCAGGTTCAAGAGGTTGCAGTAACGATAGACCAATTGTAGAAAATGCCCCACCAGCTATTATTCTACTTGCTCCCAATCCAAACTTAGTTCGTACAACTTCAAGCAATCCCAGTTTTGCATGGTTCATACGCGATTCTAAACCCCGCCAAGTACAATTTAGGCTGTATGAAGAAAATATTACAACTAAAAAGTACAGCTTGATTAAGGAAATTGAAGATCGAGATTTTCAGAGTAAATCGGGAATAATGGTACTGCCCATGGCTAAAAATGTTATGCTCTCAAAGGGTAGAAGGTACCTGTGGCAAGTTGAATTAATTTGCGATCGCCGTCATCCCTCTAGTAATTTGTTTGCAGAAGCAGAACTTGAAGTAGTTTCTGTAAAACCAGAGTTCAAGAATCAATTAAGAGCAGCAGTTAGTCAAAGTAAACAAGCAAAGCTATATGCTAAAACTGGTTTCGATTATGATGCTTTAATGACTATTTTAATGATGAATAAATTAGACTTTACTCAAAATAAAGCAACAAAGCAATTAAAAAATTCACTCTTGGATAAAGTCGCAACAAAATCTTCCGAACTTGAAAGTTTACAAAATAGCTCCATTCATTTAATAAGTAGGGAATAGGAAACTTTTATATGTGCGCTTTACCGCTAAACATACAATATCATAAAAAGCGCGACAACGCAGTCTTGGGGATCTCCCCCATGAGCGATTGTCGTAAGAAGCCGTGCTAGAAGCACGGGGCTTTAAACCCATTAATTTTCGGTAATTTATAAAGCACCATAACTCAGGGGACTTTAATTCTGTACCACTTGACTAGTGCTTCGCCAAGGTTACTTTGCGGGGTTAATTGTAAGAAAAAAAAATAATTTTCTCCCCTTGCCTCCCCTGCTTCCCCTGCTCCCCTTGCTTATCCCCACCCGGCAATTTTGGCTTGCCAGAGTACTAGTACAGTGGGGCGTAAATAAGGCAACCATTAAAAATGGCTGAAAAGCCTAGAAAATAAAACTTCTTACTTCTTACTTCTTACTTCTTACTTCTTACTTCCGCAAAGCGGTACTAGCGCCCGGTATTTCTCTGCTGGTTTGTATCATCGCAATAACAAACTCTTGAGTCATTGACTTTTATGGAAAATTGATTTCCAATTTTGGAAAATTAATCAAAATACAGCCAATCACCGACTAATATGAAGGGTGCCCAGTAACCTGGATGAGAGTAAGGTGCTGCTGAATTTCGGACAAGCCATTTTTTTTGTGCTGCTTGTAAAGCTTCGGCTTTACTCATTCCCCCTAGCAGATTTTGATAAAAATCAACAATTAACCTCGCCGTTGCTGCATCGTCAATATTCCATAGAGAGGCAACCGTACTTTTTACCTTAGATTGTAGAGATAGCCCAGCAATCAAGATTGCATCCTTTTCCCGCCCTATTGCTGTTTGACATCCAGTCAGCGTTAGCAATTCTAAATATTGATTATGATTGATTTGAGTCGTCTTGATAATTTGGTAAAGTTGTCTTAAATTAAGAATTTTGTTGTATTTTATTACTGCTTGTTTTCTTTTTAAATAAATTAAACTTGGGTTATTCTTTATGGTAAATTTTTCTTCTCCAGTAACTAGAAATGGTTGCTGTGAGTCATAGCTAAATCTAGCGTGGGTTGCTAAGTGGAGAATATTAGGTTGATATTTTTCAAGTTGTTGGCTTAAATTCTGAGAAGTAAAATGTTTATTAAAAAAAATCTTTTTTTGCGGTATTAATTTTCTAATTCCTTCTATCTCAACTTTGACTCCACTTAAAGGTGGAAAGAAGGTTTTTTCATCTATAGAACTAGAACTATTTAACCCAAAAGCAAGTATTTTCAGGTTTTCACTATTTAAACTATTTAAAGTCTGGGAATTAGTTAAAGATAAACTTGCTGTATTGGCAATCGCGTATTTTTCAACTAAAAAATGTTTTCCATCATATAAACTAGCCATTGGAATAGTGCAAAAAATATTATTCTGGATAAATACCAAAGTTTTTATGTCTTGCAAATCCTTAGTAAAAGGAAGAATCAACCAGTTGTAAACTTCACTGGCTTTCTCTTTATAGCTTTCTTGCCTATCCGACAGTCTTTCTAAATTTCTTCTTAACTCATTAACTGTTTTTATAGCTATTTTTTTGGAAATTGGCACCCAATGGATTTTTAACTTAATTGAGTCTGCATCGTACAACATTAGAGTAACTGCAATTCCATTCTTTAGCATAATCGACCTAAATATAGCCGTATCTCGATTATCTAAAAAAATAGATTTATTTCTTGCGTATAAATCGCAATCTTCACCTAATGTTTTGCTGAATTCAATTAATCTTAATTTTTCAATCCAGTTCGATGCTAACTTTACTTTTTTTTGATTTTTTTTCCTACCTTGGTATTTTTGTGCATTCTGTATTCTGAGTTTTTCAAAACTATTTTGAAAATTCAGACATAAATCTTGATTAACTAGTTTAATATCCTGGTTTACAGATACTTTTAAAGGAATTGCAACTGCGGAAAAACTGCTCAAACATAACTTACAAATTAAACAGATGATAACAACAAAAAATAAATAGCGCTTCCTTTTCATACTAGTACAAGTCGGCGTAAATAAGGCAACCATTAAAAATGCCTGAAAAAACTAGAAAATCAAACTTCTTACTTCTTACTTTTTACTTTTTACTTCCGCGAAGCTGTACTAGGGTAAACTTATCCCCTCTATTTGTAGATATTAACCATTAGCTATTACCCATTAACTCTCCTTACCTGCTTCCTGATAAAGTAAATAAAAATAAGTGATATTGCAAGACGATTTTTACGATTGAAGTCATAGTTGTTCTCTATCAATGGATTTATCTCAACTTCGGTATTTTCTAGCTATTGTTGAAACACAGGGTTTTACCAAAGCCGCAGAACTCTTGTTTGTTTCGCAGCCATCTTTGTCGGCAGGTATTAAAAAATTAGAACAAGAATTGGGGGTAACATTATTTGAAAGAGGCGGAAGAAGAGCAACTTTAACCCCAGCAGGCAAAATTTTTTTAGAAAAAGCTGGTAATATTATTGGTGAATATCAATCGGCACTTAATACCCTTCAAGATTTTCAGCAACATCCAACCCTAAGATTAGGAGTAGTCTGTACTTTACGTATTTCGGTTATTTCTAGCTTGGTTAGTGCTTTCAGATTTCTGCATCCAAATATAACTATTGAACTCAAGGATAGTTATGTAAATAATCTCAACAATTTACTCGAACAAGGAGAAGTTGATTTAATCTTGACTGTATTAGATCGTGATGAAAATTCTGATTCTTCTGTAAAATTATTTCAACAGCAACTATTACTCGCTGTTCCTTCAATTCATCCCTTCGCACAAAAAAAAGAAATTAATATATCCGAGTTAGATGGGCAACCATATATAGAGAGAGTCAACTGCGAGTTTTGGCGTAAAAACCCCTTAGTTTATAAGTCTGCTGGGGTAAACACTCAAACAGTTTATTTAGCAAACCAAGAAGAATGGGTAATTTATTTAATTCAACAAGGTTTAGGTATTAGCTTTATGCCTGTTTGGAGTAATTTAACTGGGATTACTTATGTCGGCATCTCCCACATTAACACCTGTCGTACCATTGGTTTGAAATGGAAAAGCGAAAAAACTTCTAAGCTTGTTGATTTATTTCGTAATTTCGCTACAACTCAAAGCTATACATTCTAATCCAAACTATTTTCTAATTGTTAATCAATTATCAATAATTGATTGACAATTAGATAATCCTTTCATCTCCTCCTAGAAAAGGCGATCGCACCGTTTTGCTGTAACTAAACTTATCTCTTAAGTTTGCCTTTATCTTTATCCTCAATTTTTTTTAAATACCACAAAATATTAGTGCATAGAAAAATTATCTCAATCATTTGTAACATTAACTAATATTAAGTTCAAGAGAACAGTTAAAAAGTGAGGCAATGCATTTGAGTGATACTTTAGCTAGGATAATTAATGAAAAGTAACATAATTGAGCAAGAACAGCAGTTAAAGCAAACTTTTGTTAAAGCATCAGCTTATATCGTAAAAATACATCAATGTCAAGAGTTGAGTAATTATCTGTATCAAAGGGCTTGTAAAGTTAGTAGTTTAGTTAATTGCTCGCAGTTACTAATTATTATTAGCCAAGAAAATACCGAACAAATTATTGCTAGTAATTTAGCTACATATAAAGCTAGTAGATATAAAAATATAATTAGTAAAACAATTAAATACGTTAGACAGAAACGAGAATACAAGAAAGTCTTTGATAATTATATATATATTCCATTAGAAACTGCAACAGGCGAAATAGTTGGGGGGGTTTGCGCTTTAGGAAAACAGCTATTATCTTATACAAGGGAGGAGATATTAACTTTAGAAATGTTTGCAGAATTAACTGCGACAAAAATAGATAGTTATCGTTTGAGTCAACAGCATCAAAAAATGAATAGCATGATTCAAACTCAAATAGTTAACCATACAAAAGAAGTAAATGTTATCAAAGCCAAGTTGAATAGAAGCAATCATCTTGCCAAAGTTGGCGAATTTACTGCGTCAGCTATTCATGAAATTCGCAATTCATTGACAACAGTAAAAATGGGGTTAGAATATTTTAGTAAATTAGATAATTTACCAGAAAATGCAAAAGAACGCTTGTTATTATCAACAAGCGAACAGAAAAAATTAGAGCGTTTACTGCAAGAAATTTTATTTTATTCAAAACCGAATAATTTACAATTAGCCGAGCTAAATGTTAATAGCTTGATTGAAAAATCTTTAGTTATCATCGAACAAATGCCGCAAGCTAAAGGAAGAATTATCAAATTTATTCCTTTTCCACAACCTATAAATATTTTAGGAGATGCAGATAAACTAAAACAGATATTTATCAATCTTCTTCGTAACGCTTGTGAAGCAGTTGAAAATGGTGAATTAATCAAATGGCGAGTTTGTTATCCCAATATAAATTACGTGCGTATTGCTATTAATAATGGTGGCACTCCTATTTCTTCTTTTAGTTTATCCAAAATAACTCAACCTTTTTATTCAACAAAACCTGATGGAACTGGATTGGGTTTAGCAATAGTAGAAAGAATTGTTAAAGCTCATGGAGGTAAGTTATTAATTCAATCTAACTTGACAACAGGAACTACGGTATACGTTGAGTTACCCGTAGCTAGATAATTAGATAAATGGTTTTTATTAAAAGTATTTATAGAAGGGGAAACATCTATGAAAGATACAATCAATAAAAAAAAGCAGTTAATTCAAGAATTAGAAATTGTCCGTCAACTAGAATCGCAAATACTCGAACAGCTTTCGGAATTAGACACTCAAGATACCGACAGAAAACCAGAATTTTTAATCGATGAGCCTGGGGAGATAATTTACAATGTTAAACCTCATGTCGAACATCATGAAGGTGAAAAGTTTCAATTTCCCGAACATCCCCAATTAAGAGCAATATTCGCTTTTATTGAAGTTAATTATTATCAGCCTATCACCCTCAACGATGTAGCTAAGGCTTTTAGTTACACACCTTCATATTTAACTAGTTTAGTACGTCGTTTGACTGGTAAAACTTTATATCAATGGATTGTACAGCGTCGGATGTTCCAAGCTCGTTGCTTGTTATTATCAACTGAGTTACCTGTTTGTGAAATTGCTAAAGCTGTAGGTTATCTTGATACAGGACATTTTGTGAAGCATTTTCGTCAAATTCATAAAAAGCCTCCTAAATCGTGGAAACACTTTCCCTCAGACAGCGACTCCCCTTGCTGAGTAAAAGATTACTATCAAGAATTGAGGGAGGGAGGGGAAAGTAACGAGTAATGAGTAATGAGTAATGAGTAATGAGTAATGAGTAATGAGTAATGAGTAATGAGTAATGAGTAATGAGTAATGAGTAATGAG
>JBCBPQ010000358.1:0-6231 GCA_039820645.1 Cyanobacteria bacterium J06633_8
CCTGAAGGAAACGAATTAGCTGGTAAGCCAGAGGGTGGTATTTCTCAGGTTGATATCCAAGATTCTCTTCGCTTCAACAACGGTTTAACTCTATTAACCGCCACTGCTGAAGAATTACTAGCTATCATTGAGCATGGTGTATCCGAAAGCGCTGATGGCGCAACACCAGGACGTTTTCCTCAAGTCAGTGGTTTGAAGTTCAGCTTCGACGACGATTTACCCGCAGGAGATAGAGTACAATCCTTAGCGGTTGTCGATGAAAACGACGAAGTTATTGACATAATCGCTAGAGACGGCGAATTACAAGGTGATGCTAGCCGTACCTTCCGTCTCGTAACCTTGAACTTCCTCGCTGGTGGTGGTGACGGTTATCCATTCCCTCAGCGTGATGTAGTTGAGTTAGCTCAAGCTGAAGATGCTCCTCGTACCGGTGCTGCTACTTTTGCAGAAGATGGTTCCGAGCAAGATGCTTTAGCTGAATTCTTGGCTGCAAACTTCTCTGAAGAAAACCCCTTCAGCCAAGAAGATGTTGCACCAGAACTAGATATGCGGATTCAAAACCTTGACTTCCGTGAAGATACTGTATTACCTGTATTACCTCCAGTCGTTACAGCAGATGTTGATGGAACTACAGTTGAAGCAATCGACCTAACTGGTTTTGATACTCAAGCAAAAGTAACAGTTGACTTTACAATTAGCAGAGAAGCTGACTTCAATAGCGAAGTTTACTTCTATGCAGTTGACGATATCAACGGTAGCGTTAACGGTGTAGCAGTTGGTGATGAAGGCTACCTTGAAGCTGCAATGAAGAATTTGGTTTCTCCCGAATTCTCGGTTGCTGACGATACCACAGAAACTGGCACCGTTGAATTTAATGCTGGTTCTATAGTTCTTCCTGTAATCATTGCTGATGGTACATTTGCAGAAGCAATAAGCGGTGCAGCAGAAGTTTACTTCCCATACTTAGGTGCTAACAGCGACAATGAAGACCACATCAGATTGTTGGATGAAAACACCTTTGGCTTTGAAGATTTAGCTAACCTTGGTGACGAAGACTTCAACGATATCGTTATCAAGATTGACAGCATTGCTTAGTTGCAATAATTAGCAGGGTCGCACTTCAACTTTCTACTTGATTAATTGTCCATGTTCTATTGGTAAGTTTTATACCTAGCAATTTTCTCGTTGCTAGGTATTTTTCTATATTATCTTAAGATTTTTATACTATCTATACAGAATCATCATTAAAATAGTAAATGGATGTACATCTATTTTGAGTTATACAGATTATCATCTGTAAATACCTATTGTATGTATTTTTTTTATACGCATACATGAGTTAGGCGCTCAAACCGCTATTACTACGTTAATAAAACAAAAATTTCAGTGAGCGTCAAAATCCTTACCTTAATAAGGGGCATTTTTAGCTCACTTTAGGATTCAGAAGGCAGTAGGCAGTGGGCAGTAGGCAGTAGGGACTCACTCTTAAAAGAGTGAGATGATCCACACGCTTTGCGTGAATGTAGAATTGACTTTTTATACCTCGCTGCAAGCCATCTGGCGTATAATTATTTGTTTTCACTGTTAGCGCAGCGTGTCCGACAGGACATGCTTTAAACTCAGAAATAAAGTTTTAATTGATACTTTTTACTCACTGCCGATTGCCGACTGCCTTTTTTGTAACTATTCAATTCTTTGACTATTTAATTACTTACTCAATAATGGATACTGAAAAATCTTATTACAGCGAACCTGTCAGACATAGATTGGAACGAGGCAGGCAGATTAAAGCTCAAAATGGTGGATATGCAGGCTATGGCTCGCCACCTTTCGGTCAACAGTCAATGAATGGAGAATTAATACCAGATGAAAAAGAGCAGCAGATTATTGAATTAATTCGTCGTCACCATAAATCTGGTAAATCTTTACAAGAAATAGCTGATTGGCTAAACTACAATGGATATCAAACAAAGCGTGGCGCACGGTGGCAACGTGTTTCAGTTAAACGAGTACTTGACCGTTTATACGGAAAAACTCCCAGAATATCTGGTCCAGAAAACTGGTAACTTGTTCTGCAACAGTTTATGTTTAAATATTGTTATCTAAGTTAATATTTTATACACTTTAAATCATAAAAACAAAGAGGTGTACAGTATAAAAAAATACGATATATGCCTCTTTTTTGTTCTATAAAGGCATTATTAATGAATTTGATTATAATAGTCAGTGATTTAAATCACTCCGTTATCAGATTTTTTATGATAACTGATAGTGGATGAAAATAAGTGAGTAAGTACGCAAAAATATTTGTGTAATGATTTATTGCGTTAATAAGTCGCAAATGTTTGCGATTAATATCTTTCTACCCTACTCTTCGAGGACTTCTGAGGCATACCGTTGGAGATTAATTTCCTATGTTTGTTTTCAGAATTCAAATGTTATTGTTTTATAGTAAGAAGTTTTTTAAGCATAAAAAAATAATTATTCAAATAAAATAAACCAGAAATTTGGTGTATTATTTATTCTTATCTTAAACTCACAGATTATTAATTCTAGGAAGCATCTATTACTAATGAGTTTTAATACGCCCTCAATAGAATTAGCGATAGAACCCGAACCAATAATGGTTGAGCCTCAAACATTACTTAATGATGTTATTGCTCTAATGAATAAAAGACGATTAAATCTTGATAGTAAAAGTATTAGCAGTAGTTGTAGTTGTGTTTTGGTGATACAAAATGAAGAACTATTGGGAATCTTTACCGAACGAGATATTGTTCGGCTTTTTGCTAAACGAATAAGCTTTGAAGGCACAGAAATTTCTGAAGTAATGACTAAATCTGTAATTACTTTAGAAAAATCTGCTTTTAAGGATATTTTTACAGTTTTATTTCTATTTCGACGGTATCGGATTCGTCACTTACCAATTATAAGTAAGACCGGTAAAATAATTGGTGTAGTATCACCCGAAAGTATTCGTAATACATTTCGTCCAGACAACTTTTTAAAAATACGGCAAGTAGCAGACGTAATGACTAAAAATGTGATTACTGCTTCAATGAATACTTCTGTATTAGAAATAGCTCAATTAATGGCAAAATATAGGGTTAGCTGCATCGTAATTGTACAGGAAAGTAGTCAAAAATATTGGCAAGATGCAAGTAGGAAACCTGTCGGTATTATTACAGAACGAGATATTGTGCAATTTCAAGCATTAGGAGCGGATTTATTAGAAACTCCGGCAAAAAGCGTTATGAGCTATCCACTGTTTTTACTTGCTCCTGAAGATTCATTGTGGAATGCTCATAAAGAAATGTTGCGACGACATGTGCGAAGATTGGTTGTGTCCTGGAATTGGGGACAAGGGCTTGGAATTGTGACTTTAACTAGCATATTGCGAATTTTTGACCCTGTAGAAATGTATCGTGTAATTCAAACATTGCAAGAAACCGTAGAAACACTAGAATCAGAAAAAGCACAATTATTGCAAGAATTACATTTCTGTACTTCAAATTCGGAGTATAAACGTTTTAAATAGATAAGTAAGCTCCCACAAATAAAACGAACTATGTAGCTAAATGCAAATATATGTCAAACCATTTCGATGATAGACAACTGAGCCACACCTTCGGCGAACGGTGAATGCTTCGTTTCACTCGCAATTACATACCTTTATTTTTTTACGCCGACTTAATTATTGCAAATTAATATCATATATAAATCTTTTTTAATTAAGCGTACAACTGTGCAACTTAGAAATAACATACTATTTTAACAAAAGCCGATATCAGTTACTTTGAATTTTAATAAAAATACGGAGAATGAGAAATTTTGTTGACCAACAATATATAACGCTTCCCGGTCTATTGAGGTACATTTTAAAACCTCACCCCAACCCCTCTCCTTGTTAAGGGGAGATAAAGAAAGCTGTACTTCACACTTATTGATAAATACTATACATAAAATCAATAATTATTTTTAACAGCTGATATTTATTATTAGCTGTTTTCGTTTTACGGCTCACGCCGATGAAAAAGTTATGATTTGTAATCAGACTTTGCTGCATTTTGATTTTGACTCTGCCGCATAAGGCGTTGCAAACCTTCAAAAGGTAAAGTATTTATTCATGTAAAAAAATCCCATTTTACTTTGACTTTGCCGTAATTGGATTTTTGCATTTTGAAATTGCCGTAATTTAAATATTGCGGCATTTATCATCAATAAAAATTGAAACAAGCAGTAGCGGTGATTTTTAGCCTGCTTCGACTTTAACCAGAAAGGTCACTATTTAATTGTTGAAAATAAATAGGACGTTAATCAGTTTTACACCATAAGTTTGCCAAGAACTTTTTGTACCATCACCTTGCCATTTTGGCAAAGTTAAATTACAAATCACACATCAAATAAATACCGTAAAGGCTGAAATACAAGAGCTTACGCTCAGGGGACGATGAAGTAATTAGGAGAAATCTACCTCATGGCTAAACGTAAATATAACACACCCAAATTTCAAACAATTGATGATTCCGTTTTAGGTGAATACTCAGTTAGTGATTACTCGGAAAGGCTTTACTCAAAAGTCTACTATTCAATTCGTTCTTTATGCGGACTTCTTGCCAAAAACAGTTTTCAAGATTTCAATTGGGATACATTTAAAGAACGCTTCGCAACTGATTTTGGAAAAGTAGAAGAAAAGCGCTATTCTCTCGAACAGCTACTTGAATTTGCTAACCGTAAATTCGGTAAAACTAAGGAAGATTTAGTAGTACTAAACGAATTATCTTGGCAGCGAAGACGAGAATATGCTGCTCGTATAAATGCAAGTGTTAATCCTCAAATGAAAGCCGAGAATTAATACTGAAATTATAAACCATAATATAAGGGGAATAAAGCAGATTTTATTCCCCTTTTTGCTGTCAGAAATTATTTCAAATACATCATCACTTCAAGACTTTTTCGCTTCATAAAAATCAAAATCATTTTCCGCATCACAAGCTTTCAGAATAATTCAAAGTATTTTCGCGATGTAATACCAATGGCAGAAGTTTTAAGTGAGCCTCAATTTCAAATATTTACTCATCCGAAAACAGGAGTTAAAACCGGAAGAATTTACTTTCCTGCACTTTTCTTAACTGATTATCATGAAAGTATTGTTCAATGGCTTCAAAGACAAGAGATAATCTACGATGAACAAGATTTAAAGCTATATTCAGACGGTTCGTTTCGACTTTATTTTAGGACAATTAATTCTCTTGAAACTGAATATTTACAGTTAATGAAGGGCAGTGGAAAGTGGGCAGTAGGCAATAGTAATAAATAACCTTTTAGGCTGCCCGAAAGTCTGCTTTTCTAATCCACTGCCTACTGCCGACTGCCTTTCTGAATAAAACCCCTTACGGGGAGTAAATAGTGAAATTTACTGTCCAAGCTAAAGGTAAAGTAACCAATGAAGTCAAAATACTGGAATTTCCTAGCTGATGTAAGCAATCAAGAAAAAGCTATTGCCATTCCTCAACCAATAATATCTCAACATCCAGAGCCAGAAAAAATAAAACATATTCTAATTGGCTCAAAACAAGCTGTAATAGCGACAATTGAGGCTTTACATCAACTTGGTTACGCGAATGTACGCGATTGGACTCCGCTATTACCAACTTCCAACCCAGGAGAAGTAACCAGTGTCTTGGTACGTTCAATTAAAGTCCAACATTAATTACTATAATATATCCCTCAATATGGGATATTTTTTTCAAAAATAATTTCAAAATTATCTATTTTTAGCTTATATTTTTAATTCCAATAAATTTACGACGTTATTTGCAGTAAAGTACCAGTATAAATATTATTATATTACTGGTTTACTCCTAAGACTTTTAAAATTTCCCTTACAGGTGTTTTGTGGTCTTCTAACTGCTGCACCTGGGATAATAAACGCTTAGGAATATAAGTGCTTTTAAAAATTGTTTTACCTTTAGTTAACTGCCAATCATACCAAGCTTGCTGGTACTGTTTACCGTTCTTTTTAGTAATAGTTCTCCAATGTATTCTACCTGTACCTTCACCACGGCTTCTTCTTTTAGTACTACTGGTTTGGTTAACAGGTAGTACTGATTCCGTGTCAACCTTCCTATTAGTACTACTGGTTTGTTCAACAGGTAGTACTGAAAGAAGAAGCCGTGGTGAAGGTACAGGTAGAATACATTGGAGAACTATTACTAAAAAGAACGGTAA
>JBCBPQ010000359.1:0-6171 GCA_039820645.1 Cyanobacteria bacterium J06633_8
ATTACCGGCGTTTTATTGATAATTGAACTATTTGATTGAGAATCTTTACCCGTGTTCACCTTCCGGAGCGTTGCTCCCCCTAAAACTTTTGACAAAATTCTCAACCAACTTACCGAAGTGAAAATTTTGCCCTTCGGTAAGTTGGTTGAGAATTTTGTCAAAAGTTTTAGGGGGAGCAACGCTCCGGAAGGTGAACACGGGTAAAGATTCTCAATCAAATAGTTCAATTATCAATAAAACGCCGGTAATTTAGTTGCGATTTGACCTTTCACCGTAGGTGCGGCGAGCGGGCATCTGCAAAGTAATCGCATTGAATATACAAAACAACAAATTTAGACTATATTCCGTATATATATGTCAAGCATGAGAAATGCTATGGGTCAATAAAACATCCGAATCGATGACGAGTTAAATTCCGCTTTTATTGAGAAATCGAGGAAAAATAACACTTCAGCAACGCCAATTATTAATCAAGTACATAAAGCAGTATCTAGCGACTCCTCACAAGGGTGAATCCCATTATATTGAAGAGCTAGAAAAAAGATTACTAAAAGTTGAAAAAATCTTGGCAGAATTAGCAGGATTTTAAGCCAAATTCCTGTCTAAGAGACTGATAAATGGCGCGATGGGAAACATATGATTGAAGAACTTTAGTATTTAAAAAAGGCTGCAATATTGGATTTACCAAGATTTTAATATATTATTCTTATAGTATGCAGGCAATTGACTGTATTTGATATTATTTCATTTGCAAGATTAAATCAAAACACCGCAATAAAATCCCCACCGAATAATGATAAGACCTGCTATAAAACCAACCTTCAATTGTTCTTTCGTTATAGCCAGTTAAATAAGAAAGAGTAGCATTACAAGCTTTCATATAACCGTGAGGGCTTCGCTTTCCAGGAGTTGGAACTTCTATTCCTGGGTGAAGAATTGGTATCCAAATTATGCACCATTCCTCTGGAGACATTGGTTCTAAAAGTTCCAGTAATATTTGTTGTAATCGTCCATTTTGTGTTTGATACAAAACAAATTTAGCGAACCAACGAGGAATTTTATTAGTATTAGTTTGTGGCTGTTTGAACAATTGCATATGACTTATTCGTGAAAGGTTATTTTGTCATGTCAAACTAACTGCCATTAATTTTTAGTTAAAAGCAAGGTTTTACGGAAATAGAATTTGTTCGCAGTTTAAAACGGAATTTCCTGTTCTTGATAATTCGGATGCGAAACTTTCAAATCACAAATAAAAGCAGTTAGAGCGTGAATCCCTCCATACAACATCCCGTTTTTCGCTCTATACCCTTTACTACTCCAACCATTCCATCCCAGGTACTCTCCAATCTCGCCAAACTCATTAATAATCGAATTGGAATTTATTTTTTGCTGCAATTCTTCTTGCTGTTTCCTGCTCGTATCTTGAAGTTCAGTTAATTCCTGTTCTCTTTGAGAAAGTACGTTATTTAGACGCTCAACTTCCGACATCAATGGCTCAATAGTTTTCTCCAATTCTTTGTTAACAACCTTCGCAGCTTGCTTGTTAAATGTATTACCCCAGCTATCTCTAGTAGCATGTTCGAGAGATTTTTCTAAATCTTGGATTCTTTGTTCGAGTCGTTGATTTTCTTCTACTAAGCCACGAACATGGTCTAATTCGTTATCTTTAGCTATTAGCTGCTCAATTAACTTTTGTTTAGCTTGCTCCATCTGAGCCGCGTGTTTTTTGGCAGCACTTATCTCTTCTTTAGCTGCTTCGAGAGCTGCATCTCGAATTTCAACAAATTTTCCCAATTCTTCTTCGGTTTTCTCTTTCTCTCGCTGTGCTAAAGCTTCAGTGATTTTCTTTTCAACTTCAGCGGCACTAAACATATGCTTTGGAGAAGTTGTTTTTATTGTTTTTTGGGATTCTGGCTGAATTTGATGAGGTTTGAATAGGTTCTTGGAGTTCATTCCTTGAGCAACTAGGCATTGAGCCGAGATACGTGTAAAAACCTGCAAGATGGTCTAAAAACTCTTACTATATATAGGTTTCAAGGTTTTTGACTTTCTGGTTTATAAGCCTTTCCGCACATCGGACAAAATTTATACCTTAACGACACAACAGGATGCCCGCAATTAGCGCAACTTGCTCGTAACTGAGTACCGCACAGATAACAGAATTTTGCTCGAATATTGCCCCAAATTGGGTCAGCATCACTTCCAGGAGTCCAACACTGGGGACAAAATTTAATCGAATGAACCTGTTCAACCTCTTCACCCTTACTTACAGCTTCCAAGTATTCAAGTGGAATTCCAAAACCAATCGCTAAACCTTGCATCGTTTTACGATTGATTCTAACCGTCAGCCCCCGCTCAATCTTTCCCACAGAACGAGAATGAATACCAGCAGCATCCGCTAACTCAAACTGAGTCATTCTCAAATGTTTACGGATTCTCGCTACATAGTCAGCAAGGGACTCTTGGGGTTGGGGATTTTTAAAAGTGTTCATGAAAAGCTGTCCATTTACACTCTTAAAAGATATATAATTTGGTTATAAAAAACCTTACTGTAAACACATAAATTTTCAGAAATTGACTGTAACTTTAACCACCATTGTAGTTGAATTCTTGGAGCGTCCTGGGCTTGCAGAAAGTACCAGAAAAACATATGAATTTACTCTTCGTTCTTTACTTCAAGAATATGGAAGTTGGTCAATAGAAATTATCAGTAAACAAACATTAGTTGAGTATTTAAATAGTCTTAGTCACTTAAAATACACAACTCATCATAAGCATCAAGCAATACTACAAAGCTTACTTAATTTTGCAGTAGAGAAAGAGTATATAAAATCTAACCCAATAAATGGGTTAAAGCAGCGTCTTCCAGATAGAGAAAAAGGCGAACATAAAACCGATGATGAGATAAGATATTTAACACCGCAACAATTAGAAAAACTGTATTCAGTTGTCAAAGATGACCTACGCTTGAATGCGATAGTTAATTTACTACACCGCACAGGATGTAGAATTGGAGAGCTTTTAGCGCTAAATATAGAAGACGTAGACTGTGCAAACTGTAAATTCCAACTATTAGGAAAAGGGAATAAACAACGTTGGTGTTTTTACAGTTCAGATGTAGCAATTGTTCTTGATAATTACATTAAGTATGCTCGGCATAATTCAGGTGATGCTTTATTTACAGCCCAACATCCAGTCACACTTAAAATAAGTAGAATCAGCTATCATACATTGCATGAATATTGGCGAATAATAACCGATAAATACCCGGAACTTCACGGAGTACGTCTCCATGATTTACGGCATACATTTGCTACTGAGCGTGTCGGATTAATTAGTATTGAAGAACTACGAGCGTTGATGGGACATTCAAGCATTCAAACCACTTTGCGTTATCAAAAAGTTACTTCCCAGAAAGCTGAATCGGCTGCGCGTCATGCATTAAATATTCTAAGTTTACCTAATAGTTAAACCAACCTTTATTAATTTCTAGAGACATACTTTTGGCAGGCAGCGTTGGATATCTTTAGGAAACAGCTTTTAGATTTTAAGATGCTGTGTACCCAAAAGAATATAAAATACTCTTTGGTTAAAGAATAAGAGATAAATTTTATAAATTCATCTTTTATACAAGGGTGTTGCTATTTTTACTTAAATGACCTATAACTTCCGCAAAAAAAATGGGGCAGGCTTTTTAACAAACCCTTCGTCTTTTCCACCGAGACTTGTCCGTTCTGGGTCTCCGACCCAGAACGGGAAGCCTGCCCCATTTTTTTAAGGTTCCATCTCATGACCTCAATTAACCGTACTGCCTATCCCAAATTTAAACAGTTTCCTGATGCTAAAGAATTAGCAGAACTTTATACACCTACACCAGAAGAAATTAAGTTTGTAAAGTCTAAAACCAAGAGCCATAATGGTTTTCTTAGCTTTATGGTGATGTTGAAATCTTTTCAACGGCTTGGATATTTTCCACATCCCGAGTTGGTGCCAATCACTGTAATCAAACATTTACGGTCGTGTTTAAATTTACAAGCTTGGGTCAAGACAATCCCTTCAGAACGTCAACGCTACACTTACCAAAATGCGATTCGCTCATATTTGGGAGTTAAACAATACGATAAAGCAGCCCAGAAAATAATCGCTATCCTGGTTGCAAAACAAGCAGAAGTCTTAGATCATCCTGCTGACTTAATTAATGTAGCAATTGAAGAGTTGGTTAAAGAGCGTTACGAATTACCTGCTTTCAGTACGCTTGACCGTTTAATCGGTCACATCCGTACAATGGTCAATAATCGTTTGTTTCAAAGGGTATCCAGTGTTCTGGAAATTACAGAGATTCTTTATTTAGATCAATTACTAGTAGGGGAACCGGAAGAGTCACTTCTAACACTCAATCTACTTAAATCCCCACCCAAGAGTGCAACTCTTGGTGGAATGAAACAACTGCTAGCTAAGTTTGATTCTCTCATGACTTTTGGGAATGCCAAACGGCTATTATCAACCATAGCTCCGACGAAAGTAAGATACTTTGCAGCCCAAGCCAGGGCTTTGGATATATCCGAGTTCCGAGATATCAATATACCTAAACGCCGAACATTACTGATATGCCTGCTATATTCAGCACAGGTCAAAACCCGTGACAATCTGGTTGAGATGTTTCTCAAACGAATGCTTAAGATTCAAAACAATGCCAAACAGCGATTGCAGGAGCTACGGGAGAAACATTTAGTACAAACATCCGAGTTATTAAATACCTTTTCACAAGTCCTAACAGCATCAAAACAAACTCAGGATAAAGAAGCTTTAGGGTCTAAGGTGCAGACCATCATAGATGAAGGCGGTGGTATAGATTTGCTGCTAGAAAAATATGAAGAAATTGCAGCTTATAATACGAACAATTACTTACCCTTGATGTGGCGATTTTATTGCAGTCACCGTAAATCTTTATTTGATTTAGTGCGCTCAATGGATATTAGCAGCACTTCTGCGGATGAATCTGTAATTGATGCCCTAAAGTTTTTACTGGATAATCAGCACAAGCGTGGTAAGCATTTACCGTTTGATATTAATTTAGATTTTATCAGTAAACAATGGCGAACGCTGGTTATATCAGAGGTTAATGGAGCTAATTATCGATAAAAGCTGGGAAGGTAATGCCTTCTACGCTTCTACGTAAATTGGGTAGTTACAGTCGTAAGAATCGCCTTTACCAAGCTTTTCAGGAATTGGGTAAGGTGGTGCGGACGATGTTTCTACTGGAATATATCTCCAACGTTAGGATGCGCCGAGAAATTACTGCTATTACAAATGTTGTGGAGAAATATCACCATTTTCTTGATTGGGTGTTTTTTGGCAAACAAGGTGCGATTACTGAGAATGACCCGATTGAGCAAGAAAAGCGGTTGAAATACCTGGATTTAGTTGCTTCTGCTGTAATTTTACAAAACACGGTGGATATGTCGTTGGCGATTCAAACGTTATCTGCACAGGGAGAAGAGGTTAATCGAAAATATCTTAAAGCCTTGAGTCCTTACGTGACCAGACACATCAAAAGATACGGAGATTATGTAGTGAATTTACAGGCAATTCCGCAACCATTGGAGGCGGCGATGAAACTTCCACCCGAAATTCTTGAAAGCTAGGTATAACAATAGTTTCCAGACCATCTTGCAGGTTTTTACACGTATCTCGGCTCAATGCCCTATTAGCCCTATCCCTGGTAACATTACTACTAAACGGCTTCGCTCTTTCGACTCGCAATGTTTAATAAGTCGATTTACCATAGAGCGAATTTCTACTTCCTGACCACTTATAGCAGTACGCTTTGCTTTCTCTAAATGCTCGTAAATCGCTTCCGACCAACGTTTAAATAATTGGTCTAATTCTGATGGCTTATCTTCCAACAAAACTTGAAGTTGACCAGTTGAAAGCATTATTAGAAATAAAGGGTCGCTTGTAGATAACCCATGTTCAACAGCTACAGCTAAAACTCTTCTTTGAAAGTCCGCATCTTTTCCTTCAAGTAACTTATTCAGATAACTTTCATTTTTAGCTTTTCGTAAACTATGAATCATAATCTATTCCTGCATTTCGGTTAAGTTGGGAACCGTTATCTTGATGAATTAACTTTTCTTCTTGAAGCATACTTCTCGCTCGTCGAAAATCTTC
>JBCBPQ010000360.1:0-6150 GCA_039820645.1 Cyanobacteria bacterium J06633_8
AGTTAAGAGTTAGGAGTTAAGAGTTAAAAGTTTAAATTTAATAATTAATAATTAATAATTAGTAAACCTTTAACCTTTGACCTTCAACCTTTAACCTTGTTTTTAACAACTTTATTCCCTGACCAAGCCCAGGGATTAGGAGAAAAAAAATGGCAGTAGGATTAAAAAGTAAATACCTTGAAACTATTGTCCCCAATTTGATGAAAAAATTTGAATATTCAAATATTCATCAGGTTCCGAAGGTTACGAAAGTTACCGTTAACCGAGGATTGGGGGAAGCTTCTCAAAATGCAAAAGCATTAGAAGCATCTTTAAGTGAAATTGCGCTAATTACTGGTCAAAAGCCTGTAGTTACTAGAGCTAAAAAAGCGATCGCGGGTTTTAAAATTCGTGAAGGTATGCCTGTAGGAGTAATGGTTACTCTGAGAAGCTCTAAGATGTACGACTTTCTCGACCGTTTAATTAATTTGTCATTGCCTCGGATTCGTGACTTTCGCGGTATCAGTCCGAAAAGCTTTGACGGTCGTGGAAATTACACTCTGGGTGTCAGGGAGCAACTGATTTTTCCAGAGGTTGAATACGACAAAATTGACCAGATTCGTGGAATGGATATTTCCATCATTACTACAGCTACGAATGACGAAGAAGGTCGCGCTTTACTAAAAGAGATGGGAATGCCCTTCCGGGAGCAATAAGTTCATTTAATAGAGGAAACGATGGCGGCAAACGACACAATTGCAGATATGCTGACGCGCATCCGCAACGCCAATTTGGCTCGGCATCAAACAACACAAGTGCCAGCAACGAAGATGACCCAAAGTATAGCTAAAGTACTTCAGGAAGAAGGCTTTATCACCGACTTTGAGACATCTGGAGAAGGATGGAGCAGCAAATTGGTAATTTCTTTAAAATACAAGGGAAAAAATCGTCAACCAATTATTACAACTCTTAAAAGGGTTTCTAGACCTGGTTTGCGAGTTTATTCCAATAAGAAAGATTTACCAAGAGTATTGGGTGGCATTGGTATCGCCATTATATCTACATCTTCCGGCATCATGACCGACCGTCAAGCACGCCAACAAAATGTAGGCGGCGAAGTACTTTGCTACGTTTGGTAGTTAAGAGTAACGCAACCCGGAGAGATTTTTAAGGACAAAAAATCATGTCGAGAATTGGTAAACGACCAATAGCAGTACCTGCCAAGGTTCAAGTAAAGATTGACGGAGCCTCCATATCTGTCAAGGGTCCAAAAGGAGAACTTTCTCGCGAACTGCCTTCAGTGATAAGTGTTTCTCAAGAGGGAGATACCATTACAGTATCGCGTCAAGACGATTCGAGAGTATGCCGCCAAATGCACGGATTGAGCCGTAGTTTGGTTTCTAATATGGTCGAAGGTGTTTCTCAAGGATTCCAGCGTAAGTTACAACTCCAAGGGGTTGGTTATCGAGCGCAGGTTAAGGGAAAAGATTTAGTTTTAAATGTTGGCTACAGTCACCCTGTAGAGATTACTCCACCAGATGGAGTTCAATTTGCGATTGAAGACAAAGGTTTGACTATCTTAGTCAGCGGTTATGACAAGGAAATCGTAGGTAACACATCTGCTCGAATTCGTGCCGTTCGTCCTCCGGAGCCTTACAAAGGTAAAGGTATTCGCTATGAAAACGAAGTTGTAAGGCGTAAAGCTGGTAAAGCTGGTAAAGGTGGTAAGAAGTAGAGTATTAAATCATGAAATTTACCCGCAAACAATCAAAACAGCGTCGCCATCGACGCATCCGAGGGAAAGTATTTGGGTCTTCCGAACGTCCTCGTTTAGCAGTATATCGTTCTAACGAAAATATTTATGCTCAAGTGATTGATGATACTACTCATCGGACTTTAGCGACAGCATCGAGTATAGAACCAGAATTAAAGTCTAAGTTAAATTCTGGCTCCAATCAGCAGGCTTCAGCAGAAGTTGGTAAAACTTTAGCTGCAAGAGCTTTAGAAAAAGGCATCAACCAAGTCGTATTTGACCGTGGAGGTAACCTTTACCACGGACGCATCAAAGCTTTAGCTGATGCGGCAAGAGAAGGTGGTTTAAATTTCTAAAACTATCGGCGATGCAAGGCACATAGTAAATAAATACTAAGTAAATTATTTATCGCTAATTATTTGGTAACCGATAAGTAAATTCACAGAGCATATAAGTATGGCAAACAATCGTCGTAAAACGAGCCGAGCAAAAAAAGAAGAGACTAACTGGCAAGAACGGGTAATTCAAATCCGACGAGTAAGTAAAGTTGTCAAAGGTGGTAAAAAACTCAGCTTCCGGGCAATTGTAGTCGTCGGCAACGAGCGCGGTCAAGTTGGTGTAGGAGTTGGTAAAGCTAGTGATGTTATCGGAGCCGTGAAAAAAGGCGTAGCCGATGGCAAGAAACATTTAGTAGATATCCCAATTACCAAGTCGAATTCTATCCCCCATCCCACAAATGGCATTGGTGGCGGTGCTAAAGTCATCATGCGCCCTGCGGCACCAGGTACCGGTGTAATTGCTGGTGGTGCAGTACGTACAGTACTAGAATTGGCAGGGGTTCGTAACATATTGGCAAAGCAACTTGGTTCTAATAATCCTCTTAACAATGCCAGAGCCGCTATGAATGCTCTTGCTGTATTGCGTAACTTTAAAGAAGTTGCAGAAGACAGAGATGTCAGTATAGAAAAGCTCTACGCACAGTAGAGTCACAACATAGAATTGTCGTGTAAATAAATACAGATATAGAAGACTATGAGACTACACGATGCTCGCCCTCAAAAGGGTTCAAAAAATCGCGGTCGGCGTGTCGGACGAGGAATTGCAGCCGGGCAAGGCGCTAGTTGCGGTTTTGGTATGAGGGGTCAAAAATCTCGTTCCGGTAGAGGAACTAGACCGGGTTTTGAAGGTGGTCAGCAACCCCTTTATCGTCGAGTACCTAAACTTAAAGGTTTTCCCCTCGTTAATCGTAAAATATACACTACGATTAATGTAGAGAAACTATCTTCACTTCCAGCAAATACAGAAGTTAATGCGACCTCCCTGCAGGAGAATGGTATTCTCACTGCCGTAAAAGGACCATTAAAAATTCTAGGAGATGGAGAATTAAACGTTGCTCTAAAAGTACAAGCCGCAGCTTTTACAGGTACGGCTCGTAGCAAAATTGAGGCAGCTGGTGGCAGTTGTGAAATTGTATAAGTGACTTAGCTTTCAACTTGCACTCTTCGTATTACCACCATCAGGTGCCTGGTTAACATTCATCGGTAGATCGTCATTATGATAAGTCGAGATCGAGCACCAACAGCTCAAGAAACTTTTATGCAGATGGCACAAGCAGCCGGCTTGAGAGGTCGGCTGTTTGTCACCATAGGTATCTTACTTTTGATTCGTTTGGGTATTTATATACCTATTCCAGGAATAGATCGGGTGCGATTTAGTGCCGCTATGTCACAAGGTAATGGCTTAGCAGGGATTTTAGATATCTTCTCTGGTGGTGGTTTTTCAGCTTTAGGAGTATTTACCCTAGGTATTTTACCTTTTATCAATGCTTCAATTATCATTCAACTGCTCACTGCTGCAATTCCCAGTTTAGAAAAGTTACAGAAAGATGAAGGTGAAGCAGGAAGGCGGAAGATTTCACAAATTACACGATATGTTGCCTTGGGTTGGGCAATTGTTCAAAGCATATTCATTTCATCAGTTTGGTTGAAAAACTTTGCTCTGGACTTCGGGCCTATTTTTGTGTTTGAAACCGCTTTGGCTTTAGTGGCTGGCTCGATGTTCGTAATGTGGGCATCGGAGGTAATTACAGAGCGGGGAATTGGTAATGGAGCTTCATTGCTTATCTTCCTCAATATTGTGTCGTCTTTACCTACAACTTTAGGTAGTACTATTAGTTTTGCTCAAGTTGGTGGTCGTGAAGCTGTAGGTCAAGTAGTTGTATTGCTTCTACTGTTCTTAGCAACAATTATCGGTATCGTATTCGTTCAAGAAGGAATGCGACGGATTCCAATTATTTCAGCTAGACGACAAGTAGGCAGAAGAGTTCTTGCAGAACAGCGTAGTTTCTTACCCTTGAGACTTAATCAAGGTGGAGTAATGCCGATTATTTTTGCAACCGCAATCTTAAGCTTACCGCTTTTAATTGGAAACTTTACTCAGAATCAACAAATAGCTAACTTTACAAGTACTTATCTAAATCCAGGTGGTTCTGGTTGGTGGGCTTACGCTTTAATCTACCTGTTTTCAATTATTTTCTTTAGCTACTTTTACTCTTCTTTGATTGTCAACCCAGTTGATATTGCTCAGAACTTGAAAAAGATGGGTTCTTCTATTCCAGGTATTCGCCCTGGTAAAGCTACAAGTGAATATCTTGAAAGAGTTTTGAATCGTCTCACCTTTCTAGGTGCTGGCTTTTTAGGATTGGTTGCAATTATTCCTACTGTGGTTGAAAGAGTATTAAACGTACCCACTTTTCGCGGTTTAGGTGCTACATCCTTACTAATCCTCGTTGGTGTGGCTATTGATACAGCAAAGCAAATCCAAACTTACGTTATCTCTCAACGTTATGAAGGGATGGTGAAACAATAGTGACAAGGATTATTTTTTTAGGTCCCCCTGGAGCTGGGAAAGGGACTCAAGCTAAAACTTTAGCAGACCATTGGAAAGTTCCCCACATTTCAACCGGCGATATACTCCGCGAAGCAATCAAAGAACAAACACCTTTGGGTGTGAAGGCAAAAAGTTTTGTGGATAGCGGTCAGTTGGTTCCTAGCGAACTAGTGCAAGACATGGTAGAAGAGCGGTTGCAAAAAGCGGATACAAGTTCTGGATGGATTTTGGACGGTTTTCCTCGCACCGTGGAACAAGCCACTTTTTTAGATAATTTGTTGAAAAAAATGAATTTGGGTGGTGCATTAGTAATTAATTTAGATGTGCCCGATGAGGTAGTGGTTGGTCGTTTGCTCGAACGCGGACGAAAAGATGATACGGAAGAAGTTATTCGTCGTCGTCTAGAAGTCTACCGTTCCGAGACTACACCTTTGATTGATTATTATCGCGATCGCAATCAATTAGTTGTAATAAATGGTAATCAATCTGCCCCAGAAGTGACTTCTAATCTTAAGCAATTAGTTGTTAGTTGTTAGAAGTATGGTTGTTAGTAGTTGGTCTTACCGCTTGCACTAACTACTGACAACTACCATTCATGTACCGAATCGGCAATAAAACTTTAAATAAGATATATTAATAAATTGTTGATATATTCTCCGAAAAAAAATTGCAAGCTTGATAAATGCAATCAAAAAAGACTGTTGAGTTGAAGGAAAAACAAATTGTCCAAACAAGATTTAATTGAAATGGAGGGCACGGTAACAGAATCATTACCTAATGCCATGTTCCGCGTTGACTTAGATAATGGCTTTAACGTTCTTGCTCATATTTCTGGTAAGATTCGCCGAAACTATATCAAAATTTTACCTGGCGATCGCGTGAAAGTAGAGTTAACACCTTACGACTTAAGCAAAGGTCGTATTACTTATCGACTGCGTAAGAAGTAAACCCATGTGGACTATTATACTACAATCTAATAGCTTTGGCTTTACAACTATTTAACTGAAAAGTTTTCGATTATGTGTTATAATTCAATATTTGGAGTTTGATGAAAGACAAATGAAAGTTAGAGCCTCCGTAAAAAAAATGTGCGAGAAGTGCAACGTAATAAAACGTCGCGGTCGCGTAATGGTTATTTGTCAAAATCCCAAGCACAAACAAAGACAAGGATAAACTGTCTGTGCAGGTGGGTTAATAAAGCGACTAGTCTAAAATAATTTAGATTTGACTTAAAGCTTTCAAAGTTCAGATTTGTCTTGATGCACTGAGATATCTGAATTATGAAGAGTGGGTATAGATGAAAGAACAAATATGAGGAGATTTCTATAATGGCACGTATTGCCGGAGTAGACTTACCACGCGATAAGCGTGTTGAAATAGGTCTAACCTACATTTTCGGAATAGGCTTAACAAGCGCTAAAAAAATTCTAGCTAGTACGGGTGTAAATCCAGATACCAGAGTTAAAGAGTTAAGCGATAGTGATGTCGCAGCTTTAAGAGCAGAAGTAGAGAAGAATTACCAGGTTGAA
>JBCBPQ010000361.1:0-6137 GCA_039820645.1 Cyanobacteria bacterium J06633_8
CCTCAGTTGTGTTTTGAATCCTAGTAACATGCTTGTATTGTACAATATTCAGGTCTTCTCAGGATTACATGAGACACAGTTCCAAATTAATATAAGCATTTGTTAGTAATTGTTAGCTTTTTGATTACTGTTTATTAACCCCAGTATTTGAGAGCAGTGCAATAATATTCTCTTCCACGGCTTCTGGCGATTGGTCACCGTTGATAGTCAACAGACGATGACGACGGCCATAGTATTCCAATATAGGAATAGTGCGATCGTAGAAAAGTTCGACACGACGGTGGACGATTTCTGGACGATCGTCGGGTTGCGAACGCTCTAAAGAACGGTTTACCATGACAGCTTCAGGGACTTGTAAATATATTGCCCAATTTAACTTCTGTCCTAATTCATCTAGCAAAAAGTCGAGTTCTTCAGCTTGAAAAGCAGTGCGAGGGTAGCCTTCAATAACCCAGCCATTGTTAAGTTTAGGCAATCGTAAGTGGTTACGGATTAAATCAATCATTAATTCGTCAGGGACTAATTCCCCTGCTGCGACTGCGTGCTGTGCATTTCTACCTAATTCGTCTAGTTTTGATATGGCTTGTCTTAAAATGTCCCCCGTGGAAATTATAGGTATATCAAAGTGTTTGCTAAGGTTTTGTGCTTGAGTACTTTTACCCGAGCCGGAACCTCCTAAAATGATAAATCTCACAATACAATCAACTCCTTTAAACATTAGGAAAATTATTACATCTGAAATATTTGTCTGTTATGTTATGAGTGCTACAGAAGAAGCAGGTATTCAGAAAATTCGGGTTTTCAAGAAATCGTGACTATTTTTCAAGCATCAACGACAAATTTAACCACAGTACTATCAATGTTTATATTTATACCAAGCTATAATTTTATGACGATATAAATAGAAATTTTAATAGCTATTGACTTAAGTACGAAGGTAGTGATTGACTAATAATGCACCTAGCTTTTCATTAATAGATAATTCTCAATAGTGAACTTAATTTACAACTAAGTTTACTGGAATATACACCAGCAAAAATACTGATTCATTGCGTTTTTTTTACATTAATTTATGGTTGCTCAGTTAGAAAACAAGAGTGTAAATTCGACCGTTAGTTTATCACATGTGGTTAAAGGATTAGTACAGGTTTTTACTAGTTCTCATCGTAGTTTTTTTACTAGCGTAATGGCGCAAGCACTGAGAATTGCCGGTCAAGGTACGCCAGTTTTGATAGTCCAGTTCCTTAAAGGTGGTATTCGTCAGGGACATAAGAATCCCGTTGTGCTGGGACAAAATTTGAATTGGATTCGCTGTGATATACCACGTTGCATCGACACACCGCAGTTGGAGGATGCTGAAACCGAAGCATTGCATTTGTTATGGGAACATACACAGAGTGTAGTGAATGAAGGCAAGTATTCTCTGGTTGTATTAGACGAATTAAGTTTAGCAATGAATTTCGGTTTAATTCCAGAAACAGAAGTTGTCGAATTTCTCTCCGAGCGTCCCCAGAATGTTGACATTATTCTTACGGGAGCCCAAATGCCTCAAAGGATTTTGGATCTAGCAGACGAAATCACAGAGATTCGTCGTCCGAATCGATTGTAAAAGAATATGAGTGAAAAGGGAGAGGGGATAGATGAAGGAGTAATTTATATTATTAGTTCTTAACTTCTAACTCCTAACTCCTAACTCTTAATTTTTTCTTTTGTTTGAGGCATTTTGCAGTATGAATGGAGGCTGACTTAAATTTATTTAGCCTGCGGCTAGAACAGATTTGCTTTTAATTAGGTAGAGGATGATGCAACAGAGGATGATTTAATATAATTTTCTTTCCACTCTTTTAAAACTTTTTCAAGTTTACTTAAAGCATCCTTATAATTGTGAAACTTTATTTCAGAAAATATTGTGGGAATACCGCGTGGAAATCTAGAAATGCTTTTATCCGTTTCGTATAGAAGAATCACGGAAATACCTTTATTTTCTGCATAAGCTAGCTCCATACCCACACCAAAAGAAGGGAAACCAAGATAAGCAATTACTAAATTTGACATACCTACTTGGTGCTTATCAGTTTCAAAAACTTTTGTGGGATCAATGTTAGGATGATTGATAGGGTCAGTGTTTAAATGTGGTACATAGCTTTCAAACCCCATATTTTTACAAAGCGAGCCAATATCCTCGTAAAATGATTTAATCACTTCTGAATTTTCTATTCCTGTCAAAGCTCCAGATATGTAAACGCGGATATTTTCTGTCTTCATATATTTAGAATTAATAACTTATATTTATAAAATTATATTTTTCTAACCCAACAATTTGGTATAAAATACTGACTTTATACTTATTAATATAAAAATAAAGTATCATTATAAACTGTATATTTTGCCTATATTTTGCCTGATTTAATGTTCTGAGTATTAGAATTATATATAGCGATTCAAGTTCAGTTTAATACGATATGAGGAGTTGTACAGCTACTATTAGCTTGAAAGAATTTATATTTACTTAGGCTTTAATAGCTCGATTATAATCGGACTCAACACAGTCATAAATGCAGCAAGAGAAGCACCTAAAGCAGCATCTTGATAAGAAATCTGAAAGCCTACAAAAGAAACCAATAATACAAAAAGAACTAACAAGCCTATGCGAATTCTAGTTTCTCTTTTTTTCTTAACTGTCTTTATCAGGTTTTCTCTTGCTTGTTTATCTTCTTCTTCCTTTTCTTTGTCTAAAAATGCTTGCCATATATCATCTCTGTCAGATGGTCTTCCTAAAGATACTTTTGATTCCGATTCAACTTTGTAAAAACACAGCGTACAGAAAGAATCTTGAAACCTAAGTATTAAAGAACAATCACGGTAGTTATGAATTGAAATTAATAGCTTACCACTCCATCCAGGGTCTACAGTAGTAGAAATATGAGATAAACCCTGGAGAACAGCTTTTGAAACCATTGAATGTATGGTACCTCCTATCTCCTTGGAAAGACTGATAGATTCTAAAGTTTCAATAACTACTGTATCGTTAGGTTCAATTTCAATTCGTTTTTCGCTTTCTATGTCAATTACACGTTTACTACTCCACGAAAATCCTTTAACTCCTATTCTCAAATCATAACCAACAGGAGTCAAATATTTGTTTTTAAATGGTTCAATATATATTCCCTTTGTAGAATCATTTTTCCTTAGTTCTATTTGATTTATAATATCTGTATCACTCAACATATTATCTTAATTTATAGCGTATGCATTAAGTTTTCATTTTTAACAGATGTTGGAGACACAAGAAAATCAATTGCCTTTTGAGTTATTTCTTCCGACAAATGAATTTTTTCTAAAGTTACTAAACATTCTTGAATAAAAGAATCTCTAACAAGGGCTTTTTCTCCTTTATTAAAGGATGTTTCGTAAAAAACTTCCTTAATTCCAGCAGAAATTATTAATTTTAAACAAGATAAACAAGGTTCCAAAGTAACGTAAATACTGGCACCTTCTGTAGAAATACCATGTTTTGCGGCTTGAGCAATGGCGTTTGCCTCGGCATGTACGGCGCGTGATGGTAAAGTTTTACTCGCATCGCAGCTACTTAAGTCTTTATAACAAAAACCTTGAGTGGTACAGTGAATTGAACCTGATGGAGGACCATTGTATCCTGTTGCTACAACTTGCTTGTTTTTAACAATTACTGCACCCACGGGAAATGCAAGACAAGTGGAACGAGTCGCTGCTAATTTAGCTAACATGAGAAAATATTCATCCCATGTGGGACGTTTTTCATTAAAACTCATTATTTACTATCCTGAATATATTGCTTATCTATTTTTAAACACTCAACCGCTTTCTGCAATTCGATTCCTAAATAAGCAGCATGATTGGAGCGTATTGCTGGTGAAGCTGTACAGATTTCTCTAACCAATTTCAAAGGGTTTTTTCCACTATATTGAGCCACAACTTCACCACTGCCAGGGGTTGTTTGAGTCACAACAACTTTATCTTCTAAAACTTCAATTAAGAAGTTTCCTACGCGATCGCAATAATCTATATTTTTATAAATTTTTGCATATTGTTGTTGAATAAGTCTATCTGCTGAGTCCCAAGTATCATCATAAATATGGGCAGATTGACTAATCGTAATTAGCGGACCCATTTTTAAAGCATACTTAGAACGTGCTTGTATTTCATTTCGAATATGTTGTTGCAAAGCTCTTAAACCCATCGCATTTGCAACCCAAGCGGAAAACATATCGTTACTTCTAAGAGTTGCTGTCAATGAAATTTCTTTATCAATTACTCGCAACCAAATATGATTTAAACAAGGACTTCCACCTTTTTGATGATCCTTTACATCCCATAAATTCATTACTGCACTAGCAGCATCAATTTCTTTAATAAGTTTATTAATGACTTGTTCAATTTGGTCGCATCCAAACCAAGAACGCAAACGCTGACCATATGTGTATTTTACACCCTCTTGATAGGGAGCATCATCTATTATTTGTGACAGATATTCTTGAATAAAATCACGATTTACTGGTAAATAATTAGGCTCTGGAAAATAAAAATTTGCAGGCTCATCGGTAATTATAGCCATTAGATCAATCAATTCTTGCCATTTCCCATCGTAGCCAGTTGGTCTAATGACTCCTGTAGTCTTAATGCGATGAATAATTTTAACCCAAGTTTCTGCAATAGTTTTACCTTCAATTCTATGTGCGTAACGATTTCCTGGTAAAACTGTTGGCTGATTCACTAACATGGGAAATTCTAGTGGTGAACCCCATATTTTATTCTCTTTTGTAACTGCTATTGCTCCAAAACTTTGTGTCTGTACTACTGCTTTTTCTATTGAATTGACTTCTTTGTATTCTATGGATTTTCGCAGTTTTTCTAAAGCTGTAGCTTCAACTTCTATGTCAATATATCCAGTAACGGAAGAGTTAATTTTCCAAGCTTTATGTCCAGCATCAGTTACGCTTTGAAAAAAACCATTGCGAAAAAAATCCAACAAACATTCACATGCGCCTGCGTTTCTATCTTCTTTTGTGGCATTTAGTACGATTAAGTATCCTACGTGAGGATTAAATAGCAAATTACGTATTAGTAAATTTATCCCTCTAGTTGGTGAGTACAACTGTCCAATTACAGCATAATCTTGAGGATGAAGCCGTTTTTGCAAATTGCTTTTTACAGTCCATCCAGTAACTATTGCTACTTGACCCGTACCGTAAGATAATTGATTAGGCTTGTAAAGTGGCTTGTATTCAAATTTAGATGCTGTTGCTGTCATGTCTATAAGTACAAACTCCATATATTACAATACAACAGCAGTTTATAAATAAGTCTTGTGTTAAATTTTAATTTTTTTTACAATCGAGAGAGAATAGGCAGCAGCAACTACTTCAAACCAGCCTTATGCAGCCTGTAAAAGCTTTCACGAAGGAAGAGGGAGTGTGACCGATTCGATGCAGGAAGGCGGGTAAAATCCGACACGTATGGCATCGGGTAATCGAAAGATTACTAACCTTGAGAGGATGTGGGAGAATAACCCACTCGCTTAGGATGACTAGTAACTCCCGACCTGACCACACCGAGCATTGACCCATTCAATGCAGAGTGAAGCTGGTAGCAGGGCGTGACAAGGACTGGGGGACACCTGGTTGCTGCGCTAATGGGGAAGTTGATATGCCGAAATAAGAATAGTAATTATTCGGGTTCGTAAAAAGCGTCTTATCCTTTACACATCTTGATCCATTATATAGATGAAGTAAATCTCAGATATACTCCCACAGCGGTCTTCTTTTGCTAGCTGCCCTTCATCGAGGGAGTGAGATAGGCGAATTGAACCAGCGGTCGTCAACGAAGTATCTTCTTAAAGGTAATAGGTAAAAACGGTGAAGAGGTCAAGGGTTGGTCGAACCCTATGTAGGCTAAAGGGAGCGGAAATCCTCACACCGGGTAGGAGTTGGCGTAATTGCCGACGGGTATTCACGATACTATTACATGGAGTAGAGCATGGTTAGACATAGTGCCGACACTAATGAACTTTGGAAACGGCTTCCCTGGAAGAAATTCGAGAGAAATCTTTTCCGCCTACAAAATCGAATATATCGAGCCACCAAGGACGGAGACTTTCG
>JBCBPQ010000362.1:0-6126 GCA_039820645.1 Cyanobacteria bacterium J06633_8
CACCTTCAAGGCTGTCATTATCTTTACCACCTTGAAGTAAATCCGCACCATTGCCGCCATTTAAGGTGTCATTACCGTTACCACCTTCTAGAACGTCTTTACCGTTGCCACCTTCAAGGCTGTCATTACCTTTACCACCTTTAAGGGTGTCATTACCTTTACCACCTTCAAGGGTGTCATTACCGCCTTTACCAGAAATGAAATCTGCATCGTTGGTACCAGTCAAATTCTCGCTTTGAGGTCCACCATTTAGTATCATAGTTATGTCAATCCTTATAAACTAGGTTGGCTGAACGATTCGCTGGATTTCTCAGGTCATAGCGAATCGTTCTTTATTCATAAAATCCGACAGATATTCACTATTGAAGTAATGTTGAAATGCTTCAATAAAGATTACTCCAACGGAAGAAGTAATATTCCGAAACAGAATTCAACAAAATCGATACTGTCTTGAAAATTTATTGCGTAAATTCACCACGGCAACAAAATAAGGCAACATTCAATTACTTGTATATTGAATCACAAAGCAATAGTGAAGCTGTCATACATCTTGGCGCTGAAAGCTATTAACTTTTAATCGTAAATAGATTTGCAAGAAGACTGTTTTATCCGTGTATTTACATAGTAACGTAAGCGTAATAGCTGTATAAGTATTATTTAATACCTTTACTTAAGCTTTAAACTCCGAAAAACTCCGATATACGTGTAAAAAACTCAAAATTAGGAGTAGAATAGAGTGGCGACATCATAATTTTTAGCAAAATGTTCCCAAGTGATTTTTTGACTGAAATGGCTCATAATCAAGAACTTTCTCGCGATCAGGAGGAAGTTTTTTTACTGCGAATGGGTAAAGGTCAAAGCTACGAAGAAATTGCCTCGGAATTGGGAACTTCAGCGGATGCTTGTCTAAAAAGGATGGGACAAGTTTATAAGAAGTTCAATGTTAGCGGTAGTAGTAGAGGTAAAGAAAATCGCTTAAGAATCTTTTTAAGCAACCAATGGGAGCGTTTGAAAGCTGAGGTGGCAGCGGAGGATAACTCCCAGCAGTTATTGATAAATAGTCAGCAAACAAAAGTTTTTGATTCTGAGAGTGTAGGAAATCAGATATCTCCCATTCTGCAAAACTTACCAGCAAGGGAGTATGCAACTTTTGTTGGGCGCGATCGCGAAGTTGCCAGGTTGATGGAACTACTTAGTTACGGGCATTCCGCTCATTTAATCAGTGTTGATGGGATTGGTGGTGTAGGTAAAACTACAATGGTAGTAGAAGTGGCCTACCGCTGTTTAAAAGCAAGTTGCAATATAAATTTAAATAGTACTAGTAACTTACCTACTTTTGAAGCCATAATTTTTACATCTGCTAAGCAGAATCATCTTACCTGCATCGGACTTTTACCACGACTAATTTATCAACGTACCTTGCGGGATATATGTCGAGAAATCACTCGTATTTTTGAGTTTACCCAAATCAATAATTTATCTTTGTCAGAACAAATAGAAATTATTCACCATAAACTTTCTCAGACAAGAACTTTATTAATTGTTGATAATTTAGAAACCATCGAAAATCAAGAAGAAGTTCTTTCTTTTCTCTACGATTTACCACCAACAGTTAAAGTTATTATTACTACCCGCGAACAGACATTATTTGTACCCATAAGACTTAATTCTTTACCGAAAGAACATAGTTTAAGGTTAATTCAACACGAAGCTAAGGAAAAGGGTGTTAATTTAACCAGCCCCCAATCTCAGGAAATTTACGAAGCAGTTAGCGGAATACCCGCAGCAATGATTTACGCGATTGGACAAATGACTGCTGGGTATTTATTTGATGATGTATTGCGATTAATTAAAAATCCTGAAGGTGATATTGCTCGTTTTTGCTTTACTGCTTCAGTAAATCCGATAAAAAACTCGCCACCTTATTATCTATTAATGGCTTTGACTCTTTTTGTAGCTTCAGCCAGTAGGGAAACTTTAGATAATGTAACTTTTGAAAAGCCAGATCCCATTGTAATATCGCAAGGACTGGTAAAGTTGCAACAACTATCTTTGATTACTCAGCAACAACAACGTTATAGTTTAGCAGCTCTAACTCGCGAATATGCTTGGGCAGAATTAGTTGCCAATGCAGAATTTGCTCAACAATTACGCCAGCGTTGGGTTGATTGGTATCTGAAATTTTCCGAATCATTCGGGAATGTAGATTGGAAAGAATGGAATACCAAGTATGAAAATTTTGAAGTCGAATGGGAAAACCTACAAGCAGTTTTTGAATGGTGCATTGCAAATAATCGATATTCTGATGTCAAAACTTTTTGGAATTATATCAAGGAGTACATTTTCATACGTGGGTACTGGGACGAACACTTAGAATGGAGTGGCTGGTTGATTGAAGCTGCCAAGAAAGAAAATGATTATGCCACAGCCGTATTAGCCATGTGCGATCGCGCTGTAACCTTGGTAAGAATACGCCAGCTACCTCAGTTACAAGAAGCACAACAAATATTAAAAGAAAGTTGGGATTTGCGGCACCATCAAACTGCAAGTTTTGAGTTAAAGTTAGCTGCAAATATGGCTATTTTGCACTTGCATCTCGGAGATTTGCAGCAAGCCCAAAAATGGTTAGAAGTCAAAAAACAGCTTTTAGAAAAAGTCAGCTTAGATGAGTCAGAATATCAGGGGCAGCAAGTCCAAAATTTGTATTACCAAGGACAAATTTTTTATCGCCAGGGAGATTATCAGCAAGCAGAAATAATCTTTGAGGAAGCATTAATCAAAGCAGAGGAAATTGAATGGGAAAAAGCAATTGCAGCTATTCATAACTGGTTGGCAGATATTGCACTAATCAATGGCGATTTGGCAGAAGCACGAAGATTATTAGAATATAGCTTACCAATGGCGCAAAGGCATAAAGATAAGCGAATTATTGCTTTTCATAAAGCAACATTTGCAAAACTTGAAAAAACATGTGGTAATCAGTTTCAAGCTCATCGTTTAGCAAAAGAAGCGATTGAAAGTTTTGAAAGCTTAAAAATGAGTACAGAAGCAAAAAAAATGTATGCTTTGTTGGCGAATTAATAAATTGGAAATTAGAAATTGGGCATTGAGCATTGAGCATTGGGCATTGGGCATTGGATATTTGAAATTATAAAAGTAATCTCCTACCAATTACCCATTACCAATTACCAATTACCTAATAAAGAATTAGGAAGAATTGCTAAATCAGCGCAAGCAGCAGGATTAGTGTCTATAGGAATATCGGCACAAGCAGCAGTTTGAAGGGATGTATATTCCAAAATATTAAGCCCGAAAAATTCTTCAAACAAAGCTTGAGTTGTACTAAAAGCTTGCTGGTGAATTTGACGCATTTGTTCAGTTTCATTTACAGCAAAACAATGATTTAAAACATAACCAAATAGATACTCGCAGTCTTGGTTATATTTAATAACATTGCTCATGATATGTTCATGCCAAATTGTATCGATTTCTGGGGTAGGAACTAATCCTTTAGCAGGGTAAACCGACTTGAGATACAAGAACAATTTATAGTGATTAATTGCTACTTGCGTCCTTTCGATTGTCCATCCATGTTTAAACATGGTTGTTTTGGCAACCATCTCTAAATCTAATTTGTTCACCCGATCAAAAAAAGTTACAATCTGCATTTTTTTCTTTTCCTTTTACACCATGTGCAGGATGTTTGAGAACTTAATCATCCTACATTTATATATCAGCACCTATTTAGTGCTTTTACGAAAACTAAATGTATTTTTTTTGACTATAGTTTCAAAAGCTATTGAAACTATACAGTTAATTGCAGCTTGCGACGAAAGCATAGCTATAAATCTTCCTTTTTCCAAACGAGCATTGACTACAATACTTCTGCTACAAAAATTAAATATTGTTTAAAAAACAGCTAAATCTAATTAATAGCTAAAAATTAGCCTTTAAGGAAACTGTCTTTTTTCATAAATTTGCAATTACAGGCTGATTAATTACTATAGGGAACGCAAAAAAATCTTTTACCCTATCTCCCTGTATCAGAGCTACGAACGTTGATAACAACAATCTGTAAAAGTTGTATTACGTAATTTTCCCAAACTTGTTAATTTTTTAGCATTTAAGGGAAATCTATTACTAAACGTCTTTTCTTACTATTAACCGCTAAGTAAATTTACTATCATTTGTCTTTTTATGAAAAATCCAATACTCAACAGTTGTAAGACTATTTCTATTTTTATCTCCGCTTTGGGTGTTGTATTTCTTAGTGCTTGTGACTCCACAGGTGATTTCCAGGAAGGTTTTGAAGTTAAATTCCTGGTAGGAAGCGCTTTAAAAGAATTTTGCAACCAAGCAGCCGAACAATTTAACGCAACGAAACCCAAACTAGATAGTGGTAAAGTTTTCTATCTTAACTGCGAAGCTAAAGGTAGTGGAGATGTGGTGAAAGAAATGACTTCTTTGTCGCAGCAACTCAAAGCAGGAACTCTACAGCCAGATGATGCTAAGTTTCCCACATTAGTTTCCGTTGATGGAGAAATTTATCATTCTCAGCTACTTTACAAATTCAATCAAATCTTTCCCGGACAAAATTATATTCCTGAAATTACCGACGCTCCGCTACTTGCAAATAGTCCAATGGTATTTATGGCACCTGCTGATGTAGCTACTGGATTAGGCAAGCAGGAAGATTTATATAAAACATTGGTAACAGCAAAAACACATAATGAAATTGACCCTAATAGTCCCCAATTACCAATTAATTTTGTTCATACAGCACCTACTCGTTCTAATTCTGGTTTGCAAACACTAGTAGCACAATTTGCCAGCGTATCCGGGAAAAGACCGCAACAATTAACAGCAGCAGATGTACAAAAATATCAAAATCAAATTCAGAAAATTCAAAGTAAAGTAACTCGTTACGGAGTCTCCACAAATACTTTGGCTACCGACATGGTGAAAAACGGTTCCTTTTGGGCATCCATCGGTTCGGTATATGAATCATCGGTAATTCAAGCCAACTCTAATTTGCAATCCGGGCAAACTCGTTACGAAGCAATTTATCCTCAAGCTACATTTACATCGAATATGCGAGCAATTTTACCTAGTGGGACTTGGGTAAATGCAGACGAAAAAGCCGCCGCAGAAAAAATAATTGAATATTTAAGAACTCCTCAAGTCCAAAAAATTGCTACAGAACTGGGTTTGCGTCCTGGGGTACCGGGAATAGAATTAGGTGGCAAATTTACTCCACAATTTGGCGTGAAAGCAGATGTAAGATATGATTCCTTACGTCCTCCACAACCGCAAGTAGTCGCAGCCATGCTCAAATCTTGGCAGGAATTTGCTAAAAAGCCTTCACAAGTAGTTGTAGTTGTCGATTCTTCCGGTTCGATGGCAGGTGACAAATTACCCGCAGTACAAAATACCTTACGCAACTATATTCAAAGTTTAGGACCGAAAGAGCAAATAGCAGTAATTGACTTTGATGATGAAATACGTACTCCAGTAAAAGTTAATGGTACTCCCCAGGGACAAGCAAGTGGAATGGAATTTATCGGTAATTTACAAGCTGACGGTGGAACTCGGTTATACGACTCTGCACTACAAGCCCGTAACTGGCTGGAGAAAAATCTTCGTAAGGAAGCAATTAATGCTGTAGTTATTCTTACAGATGGTGACGATTCCGGTTCGAGTATTAATCTCAAGCAACTGCGGCAAGAACTGGAAAAAAGTAACTTTAACAGCGATAAACGTATAGCCTTTTTTACGGTTGGTTACGGAAAGGATGGAGAATTTAATCCCGAAGTACTAAAAGAAATAGCCGAATTAAATGGAGGTTATTACCGTAAAGGAAACCCCGAAACTATTTCTACATTAATGGCAGATTTACAAGTGGAGTTTTAAGAAGGTTAGTGGATAGTGGTTAGTGGATAGTGGTTAGTTGAAGAATTTACAACTAACAACTAACAACCAACAACTATCAACTAACAACCAACCACCAACTATCAATCACCAACTATCAACCACCAACTATCAACTATCAACTATCAACTATCAACTATCAACTATCAACTATCAACCACCAACTATCAACCACCAACTATCAACTATCAACCACCA
>JBCBPQ010000363.1:0-6082 GCA_039820645.1 Cyanobacteria bacterium J06633_8
TTCAAAATTCTAATTATTTAAGTAACTATGGCAAAGAAAATATTCTGATTAATTGTAAGTATAAGGTAGATAATTCAACAGCTCATCAAGCATATGAAGAAGATAAAAATAGACAAAAAGGCTATCTTCTGGAAATAATAAAATTAAATCAGGATATTAATAGTTTAAGAAGGGGTGAATTACAAGTCAGCGAGATACGTGAATATTTTGAAAAAATTGAACGAAGAAAAGAATTACAACGCTTATTACAAACAATCCCATACGTAGATCCCTTTTTTCAAAAGTTTGTTAGCAATAAGTTAACACCAGAATTAATAGTCCATCAAGTCAATCCTCCCACAAGCTTTGATATCGACGGTAGTAGTATATTGCAAGGGCTATTTAAAGATGAAACAACTCAAATTGATTCAAATAAAGTAGTCAGGTTTAATGCTCCAGAAACATCTTCGGATAGCAGATGGTTTAGCTTTGAGCATAAGGGAGGAAGTTTTTTATGTAAACCGAGTATTAACTTTGTTCAAATTCCCAATAATTTGACTAAAAAACTCCAAGGTAATTCCGATAATCTACCATCTTTTCCCATAACTGCTGCTTTTAAAGCTGGTAACACCACCTATTTCTTTGATAATAACGAACCCCAACAATATTCTGTTTCCGATAACTTAGCAGAGAAGAAAAATACTAACTCACGATGGGGACTTGTTCCTAATAATATTGCAGAAAATGCTATTGTTGATGCTGCTTTTAATGATGCCGAAGAAATCTACTTATTTAGTGGGAATCAATATTTAATTTATTCTAATGGTTTGGATTTAGCAGATTCTGATTCTCCCAGAAATCTACAAGATAATACAGAAAATTTCCCCGAATGGGATGCTATTGGTGCAGTATTTAAGGGTGCCGATGGTAAAACTTATTTTTTCCAGAAGGATGGAAATCAATATGTAGATAGCGATGATTTAACTACTTTAAAACCAATCAAAGATAAATGGGGTAAAATCAAAAATTCATTTATTCTTAATGCGGGTTTTGGAGATGATAGAGCGGATATTAATGCTGCTTTTACTAAGGGAAATTATACCTACATAATCAACAGGAATCAATTTGCTAGATATAGCGATAATAATTACGATTATGTTGATGATGGTTATCCGAAAACCCATACTTTTTATAATTTATTAGTGGATTTAGGATGTGTCAATAATAATGAGGAAGATTTTCCTGAACTATATGTAAAAGCAGCCTACGAAAAAGACAATTCTATTTATTTTACCTGCGATATTGATGGGAATAGCTCTAAAAACTATAAATTGAATGAAAATTTAGAAATAGAAGAAATCGAACCAGCAACAACACCTTGGGCTGCTTTTGTTTATGGTGATGCTGAATTTAAATTTGTCGAACAACAGTTGGTTGTGACAACTGATAATGGAATAACAGAAAATTATTATCCGTTACCAAATAGCCCTACTATTCGTGCTGCTCTTTTGGGTAAAGATGATTATATTTATCTGTTTTCTAATACGGAATATATCAGTTTTTCAATCTTTTCAATTATGACAACCCCTTTCAGTGGAGATTCGATTGCCATAGATTCTAGCATAGATGTAGATGTCAATGAAATTGTCAGCAAAGCTTCTGATTGGAGTAATAAGAAAAAGATTAGTGAAACATGGGGTTTTATAGGTACCCGAGTGAAGAGGGAAGGTATTGTAGATGCAGCCTTAGTTGATGGCGATAAAACCTATTTATTTAGCGGTGATGAATATTTAGTTTACGATACTAGTAGTAATAAAAATTACGATTATGTATCTGAATATGGTAAAAAATTATCTGATAATGACGATAATTTACCGCGATGGTCTAAATTAGATGCAGCTTTTAAAGGTAGCGATGGTAAAACATATTTCTTTGAAAATACTAAAAAGATTTATGTTGAGTCTGGTGATTTAAGTAACGAGAAAAGCATTAAAGATAGATGGGGAATTATCGAAAATAATTTTACTACATCCGGTCGGGTTGATGCTGCTTATGTTAATGACGGTAAAGTATTTCTTACCAGTGGAAATCAATTTGTTCGATATACTTTAACTTTAACTCCAGATAATCCAATTGGAGAATTTGTAGATTCTGGTTATCCCCAAAATTTTAACGAACCTTCTCTATCCAAGGTTGATGCTGTATTTAGTTTGGATAATACCGTTTATTTAATTGCCGGTGCTAATTATTTAACGTTAACGGAAAATAAAGAACCGAATCAACTGGGTGAAAGTAAATTAATCAACGAAAATTTTGCCAATATTCCTGCTGAATTTATCGGGGGATTTGATGCAGCACTTAATAACGCCAATCAGTTGTACTTATTTAAGGAGAATACTTATATTAAGTACGAAGATATTACCGATATTAACAAACCAAAGCCCTTTTTAACCGCAGATGCCAATTATGAAATTGTTCGCTTAACAACTAGTACTGCCGAGAAATTAAATCAAAAATTATTGGGTGGGGGAGTACCTGAATTATTGTCTCCAACTACCCAAGAAATTGACGAAGTTCCTTCCTTCGGTGATGAATCTACTCCCACAAAGATTAAAGTTAACCGCAGTAAATTAGTACCTAACGGTTTACCCACTAGTTCCCATCTTGATTTTAATAGCGCTAACGGTATTTATTATTGGGAAATATTTTTCCACGCTCCATTTTTGCTTGCTCAATCTCTAAATACCGCTCAGAAATTTGAGGAAGCCAAAGAATGGTATGAATATATTTTCGATCCAACTGAAGTGAGTCGTTATTGGAAATTTTTACCTTTTCAAGCTGTAGATATTCCCGCAATTATTGCTACGGGAAATAATTCTCTTAATATCTTAGAAAGTGAACTAGGAACGCAAAATATTTCTGTAATTCGCAACGAATTTACAGCGATTTTCAACTATATAGCATCCCTTACCGACGTATTCCGCAATCTACGTAAATTATCAGACAACCAAGAAACACAGCTTAAAACTGATTTCCAAGATACAATTACACCATCCCTAAAGAGAATTGAAGATAACTTACCATCCTTAACTTTCTCTGCTGAAATTAATAAACATATCAAACAATTACAAGAATTAACTGGGATTATTAACGACTTAACCTACCGTTACGACTTAATGAAAGTCGGTGAACAAGAAATCAACACCTACTTAAAAGATCCATTCGATCCCCACGCGATCGCAACTCTACGAAAGACTGCTTATCGTAAGTCCATTGTCATGGCTTATATCGACAATATCATTGATTGGGGAGATATGTTATTCCGGCAATATACCAGGGAAAGTATTAATGAAGCCCGGATGTTATATATTTTGGCTTATGATTTGTTGGGAGAAAAACCCGAAAGTTTGGGTAATATCGTTTTATCCTCTGCTACCACCTATAGTTCCGGATTCAACACAGATCCAAATAACTACGATGACTTTCGTGCCGAATTAGAAACTCTCCCCTACGTAGGAACTGAACCCATTCAAACCAACCCCAGTTTAAATAATAATTCAGCCAGCATTAATCGTAGTATTGGCAAAACCTATTTCTTCGTTCCCGAAAATCCCTTAATTAACGACTATTGGAACCGAATTGAAGATAGATTGCGAAAAATCCGCAGTTGTCAAAATATACTGGGTATTGCTCAACCATTACCACTATTTGAGCCTCCCATAGATCCAAATGCTTTAGTCAGTGCTGTCGCTTCTGGTGCTGGTTTGAGTAGTGCTTTAGCTAGCGTCGGTAAAGTAGAAGTTCCCCATTATCGCTTCAGTTTCCTCATAAATAAAGCCAAAGAATTAACCGGCAAACTCAACTCTTTTAGCGGTGAATTACTCGCAGCCATAGAAAAACAAGATGCTGAAGAATTGACGCTAATGCAGAATAAGCACGAAAGCATTATTTTGGCAATGACCCAGAGTATTAAAGAAGCTCAATTAGAGCAAGCAAAATATAGCACCGCAGCATTAACAGAAAGCTCAAACATAGCCGAAGAACAAAGTAAACATTACGGCAGTCTGATAAAAGAAGGTTTACTTCGTACAGAAGAAACTCAAATTGGCTTGATGATTGCAGGCTCTACCCTAATGACGGCTTCCACTATTATTAAAGCAGTTTCAGCAATAGCATGGGGTTTCCCAGGTCTTATGTTAGGTCCATTTTCTACAGGTGTAAAGACTGGTGCTGACTATGCTGGTGAAGCAGTTGATAAGACAGCGGAAGCATTAGAAACTGGTGGAGATGCCCTAAGTACTATCGGAGAAGTGCTTGGTATTTATGCCCAACACGAGCGCTCAGTACAAGATTGGGAACTGCAAAAGAAAATTGCTGATAGCGATATGATTCAAATCCAAGCTCAAATTGAAGGGGCTAAACAGCAAGAAATAATTGCCGAACAGGAATTAGAAATTCATCTCAAGCAAATCGAACAAATGGACTCGATAAATACATTTATGAAAGGTAAATTTACCAACAAACAACTGTATCAGTGGATGGTAAGCAAACTTTCAGCAATGTACTATCAAACCTATCAAATGGCATATGAAATGTCCAAAGCTGCGGAAAAAGCATTTCAATTTGAACGAGGTTTACCGGAAGCTGATGTTAATTATATTACTTCCATGTATTGGGATTCCCAGAAAAAAGGATTATTAGCGGGGCAGAGTTTAGAACTTGATTTAGACCGCATGGAAAAAGCCTACTATGAAAATCATAGACGCGGTTTTGAAATTACCAAAAAGGTTTCCTTAATTAAACACGATCCCATAGCTCTATTTGAATTAAAACGTCGCGGTGTTTGCACCTTTAACCTCAACGAAGCAGACTTTGATTACGACTATCCCGGACATTACAACCGTCAAATCAAAACCGTTTCCATCACCTTTACCGCTAGAGAAGGGGATTTAGTTAACGCCACCTTAACCCAATTAACCCATAAAACCGTACTAAAACCCGACTTAAAAGCCGTCAAATTCTTAATGGAACCCAAAGACGAACCACCTTTATCAATTCGTAGTGGTTGGAAAGCCAATCAACAAGTAGCATTTTCCCATACCAATACCTTCACCGGCGACAGTCAAGGATTATTTGAAATTAACTTTAACGACGAACGCTATTTACCCTTTGAAGGTACCGGAGCAATATCCACCTGGAAACTCGAACTCAAAGGTAAACGCGGTTCCTACAGCATCGAAGAATTAACCGATATTACAATCAACATTCAATATACAGCCAAACAAGGAGGAACAGATTTCGCAAATGGGGTTAAAGGAATGCTCAAACCCTACCCAGCATCTCGTTACTTTAACATTGCCAACGAATTTCCTAACGAATGGAATGAATTTTTAGGTAGTGATGGTAATGACTTAATACTTAACTTAACTCGTGATTTATTCCCCAATCTCAGTGGCAGTAAAATTACCGGAATTTTCACCAAATTTGACTTATATGAACCAGGTGAAATAAGTGCGATACTCAATGGTTTTGATAATCTCGAATTAAAAGAAAGTAAATTCTTGCCAACTACAGGCTTAAGTATTGCTTCTCAAGGTTCCCAATGGATTTTAACAGTAAAAGGAGACAAAACTAACTTAAGGAATATTGACTTAGTAGCAATATATCAAGCCACAGTTAACTAATACTCGTTTTCATTAAAATTGACGGGTTAGGGGAAGCAGGGGAAGCAGCGAAAAGTGCGGTCTTGGGGTCTCCCCAAGTGGAGCAACTTTTCAAGAGAGGGGAAGCAGGGGAGGAAAAGAATTTTTGTTGCCCGTCAAAACTAATGAAAAGGACCACTAATACTAAATCTATATAAATCAATAATCAACCAAGTAATATATCATGACTCAACTAAAAGCTTCCAGAAGCAAAGCAAAACAGCAAGATAAACCAAAACAAGGGAAAAAGAAAAGTGACAAACAGCCAAACTTGAACCGTCAATTATCATCTTCCAAAGTCGATGACGATCCAGAAAATCTTACTCCCCAACAAGATGATGATGCAATCGGACAACAAGATAAATCATCCCTAGAACAAAACCAAGAAATTCCCATCGAAA
>JBCBPQ010000364.1:0-6009 GCA_039820645.1 Cyanobacteria bacterium J06633_8
AACCAAGTAGTAACTGAAGACTTGAAGCATCAAGATTTTTCTTGGCAGCAACTAGTAGAAAAATTATCAGCTACAGAGACTCAAAACGATACGGGTATCTTTCAAGTTATGTTTAGCTTGCAAGATGCTCGTGTGATAGATACACCATTACCAATTAATGTCGATGAATTTGAATTAGATTTATCTCTATTTCTCGTAGAATCACAAGAAGGGTTAAAAGGAACTTTCGCATACAATCAACAACTATTTGAACCGCAAACGATAAAGCGGATGATTTGTCATTTTGAGAATTTACTTCAAGCTGTTGTTGATAATCCCCAAACAAAAGTCGGTGAAATCGCAATTTTAAGCGAGATAGAACGCCATCAAATTTTAGTAGAATGGAATCAAACAGCATTAGATTATCCCCGCGACAAATGCATTCATCAACTTTTTGAAGAACAAGTAGCTAAAACACCAGATGCAGTAGCGGTAGTATTTCAAGAGCAACAACTAACTTATCAACAGTTAGATAATCGTGCAAATCAACTTGCAAACTATCTGCAAACTTTAGGAATTAAACCAGATTCTAAAGTTGGTATTTGTATCGACCGCTGTTTAAATATGGTAGTAGGTATACTCGGCATTCTCAAAGCAGGTGCTGCTTATATACCTATAGATCCAAATTATCCTCAAGAGCGTTTATCTCATATGTTGGATGATTCGGATGTTTCAGTACTATTAACCACAGAAAATTTATTATCAGGATTGCCAGCAAACAAAGCAAAACAAATCTGTTTGGATAGAGACTGGGAAAGTCTAATTTCTCATCAAAGTAATGAATCTCCTACGAGCGATGTCAAGCCCTCAAATTTAGCTTACATAATCTACACTTCTGGCTCCACTGGTAAATCTAAAGGAGTAATGATTGAACATAATTCTTTAGTTAATTTTACCACTACTGCCACAAAAGAGTATGGAATAAATCATCGCGATCGCGTTCTGCAATTTGCATCGATTAGTTTTGATGTGGCTGTTGAAGAGATGTATCCCTGTCTTACTAATGGTGCAACTTTAATACTGCGAACCGATGAATTTTTAACCAACGGTCATCAGATGCTGCAAAAATGCGAACAATGGGGAATAACTGTATTAGATTTACCTACAGCATACTGGCATCAATTAGCTTCTGATTTGGCTACAGGAGAATCGGAAGTACCTCAAAACTTGCGATTGGTAATTATCGGCGGAGAAGCAGTAATTCCAGAAAAAGTTAGAACATGGCAAAAATCTTTCAAGAACAATCAATGTCCCGAATTGATTAACACCTACGGACCAACCGAAGCAACTGTAGTTGTGACTAAATGTAAGCTGTCTGAATCTATAAATAAAGATACTGGACTTGCACAAATGACTATTGGAAAACCTTTCCCTAACGTGCAAATTTATATTTTAGATTCTTGCCTAAATCCAGTTCCTATAGGAGTTCCTGGAGAATTGCATATTGGCGGTTTATGCTTGGCACGCGGTTATCTTAACAGACCAGAATTAACTGCACAAAAGTTTATTCCCGACCCCTTTAATCGCGGCATGAGAATGTATAAATCTGGAGATTTAGCCCGTTTTCTCCCCGATGGTAATATTGATTTTCTTGGACGCATCGACCATCAAGTCAAAATTCGCGGTTTTCGCATCGAGTTAGGGGAAATTGAAACGGTTTTAAACCAACATGCTGCTGTCAAAGAAGCTATTGTTATTCCTCAAGAATACGAAGCTGGAGATAAACGTTTAATAGCTTATATCGTTCCTAAAAGTACTCAATCACCTGCAAGTAAAGAATTAAAAGAGTTTCTGAAAAGCAGGCTACCAGAATACATGATACCGTCGGCATTTGTCAGTTTAGAAACTTTACCCTTAACCCCAAATGACAAAGTAGATCGTAAAGCCCTTCCCAAACCTGATAAAAACAATCTTAATTTAGAAGAAGAGTATTTATCTGCTCGTAACGATGTAGAAAAAAAATTAGTTACTCTTTGGGAACAAGCTTTCCGCATTCAGCCCATTGGAATAAAAGATAATTTCTTTTCCTTAGGCGGTAATTCTTTAATGGCTACATCAATGGTAGCTGAAATTGAAAAGATATTTGATAAAAAACTTTCTCAAGCTGTCTTTTTTGAAGCATCTACAATTGAACAGTTAGCTGCTATTCTTGTTCAAGCAGAAATCGCGACAGAAAACGTTATCAAAATAAATTTGAATGGTAATAAACTACCTTTATTTATTATTGCTAACAATGCTTTTTTATATCAAAAAATGGTTAAAAGTTTAGATATAGAACAGCCCGTTTATATAGTACAGGAGCCCTTAGATAAAGTCCCAGAAATGGCATCACGCTGTCTCCAGAAAATACGGGATATTCAGCCACAAGGTCCATATAATTTAATGGGTCACTCTTACGAAGGTTTAGTTACTTACGAAATAGCCCAGCAGTTATATTTACAAAACGAGCAGATAAATTTGTTGGGAATGCTTGATACACCTACACCAGAAGTAGAAAATAGAGCAGACGATACTACATTACTCTTCCAACGTTTTCAACGACTAAAAGTACTTTTAGGTTTGTCTTGGCAAGATAAGGTCAGCTTTTTTAAAGAGAGAATAGAATACAAGCTTAGCGAATCATTTGAACCATTAATGCCAACCCTGACTAAATTCATAAATGAATATAATGTTGAAGTATTACCGATAAAAGTAAATATTTTTGCGGCTATATTTGAGTTTTATGAACTTGAAGATGCTAATTTTGGTTGGGATAAATGGACTAAGGAAGTTGAAATACATAAAATTCCCGGCACTCACCGCTCTATATTGTTAAAGCCAGAAAATGCTCAACTTTTAGCCAATAAAATTACTACTTGTTTGGCAAAATAAAAGATTTTAATGATTTCAGTACTTACCCAACTGGCACATTTTTCTTGTAGGGTGCTGTTTCACATCTTGCACCACTGCGAGAAACCCGGTTTCTTTACGATTTCATAACGAGATATTCATGCTTTCACCAATAGAAACCGGGTTTATTTGAGCGAAATTGAGCAAGGTGTAAGATATGTGCTGTGACACTTAATTAAATTTTCAATGCAGTAATAAGGGTTGTAGTGTCACGCACCACCAGAATTTTGTGACGCTTGCGTAAGTCCTGAATTATTAAGCCTGTTCCCCTAGAAATTCAGACGTGATGTTTTTTTAATTGGTATGCTATCGCTATAAATTCAATTTCAGTTACATTTTGACAAAAAGGTAGTCTTTATTAAACTAAGGAAGAAGGAAGAAGTTTGGAATTGGGATGGGGATTTAAATCCCAACGTAATTCTGACACCGTAGGTTGCCGGGGAATTAAACCCATATATTTAAGTCAAAAAAATTACACTACAAATTGTCTCACTGTTAATATTCTTTTTCCACTACCGATTGCTGACTTCTTTCTAAATTAGCAAAAACTGTAGATTTTTCGATCAATTTGATTGACTTCAAAACTTAATTCAAAGCAAATATAATCTGCTTTCTTAATCTCAGACTAAGACTTTAACATCATTTCATTGTTAGCTATGTAATTCTTCGGATGGCAATAGATAATCTTTTTTGCGATTGTTAGAGAATAATAATTTGCATACAATTATCCGGATTTATTTTCCGGAAGATAATAAGATAAACACAATTTCATTAATTTTTTCAATTTTGTAAAGAAATTCTAATACTTAATATTCATGAACAAATTAAATATTCTCATGCTGGGTGCTAGCCTAGAACAAAATGGAGGTATAGCAACTGTTGAAAAATTGATACTCAAGCACGCTGCTGAGGATGTCAATATTCAGCATATTACTACCCATGATGAAGGTACAATCCTCCATCGAATCAAAGTTTTTATCACAGGCTGTAATACTCTGCTAAGGCATCTGATAAATAGCAAAGTCGATATTTTACACGTACATATTTCAGATGGTGGCAGCTTGGTAAGAAAAGCGATTATTGCAATGATTGCTTTTATATTTAACAAGCCTATACTGATGCACGCTCATGGTGCTGAATTTCAAAGAACTTACTCTAAACTACCATTACTAGCTCAACTAGTTTTGAGTCAAATATTTCGTTCCTGCGATAAATTTATTGTTCTTTCTAAAAATTGGGAAGAATATTATGGGAATAAATTAGGATTAAAAAAACAACAAGTTGTAGTTTTGCCCAACCCTACTGAATTACCAATTCAAATACCATCAAGAATTCATACTTCATCCATTAAGTTTGGCTTTTGTGGAAGAATTGGTTCCCGCAAAGGAACATTCGATTTAATTCAAGCCTTCGCTAAAATGCCACAAAACCTGAAAGAGTCTTCGGAGTTGATTATCGCTGGAGATGGAGATATTGAGCATGCAGGTAGATTAGTTGAAAATCTTGAGATTAAAAATCACGTTCGATTTCTCGGTTGGATAGACTCTAAAACCAGAGAAAAACTACTAGCTGATATCGATATATTTGTTTTACCTTCCTACAACGAAGGTTTACCAATGGCTCTATTAGAAGCTATGGCTTGGGGTTTACCAGTAATAGTTACACCAGTCGGTGGCATACCTGAGCTAATAACTTCGACAGAGAACGGTTTATTAGTTGCACCTGGAGATATTCAGCAATTGTCTAGGATGATGCAAAAATTAATTGATAATCAGTCTCTAAGAGTCTCTTTAGGAAGTGCAGCCAGACAATCTGTTATTCCTCTTGATGTCAAAGCTTATTCCATTGATATGTATCAAATTTACAAATCAGCTATAGAGTCTAAATCAAGACAAGCTTCTGTTTTTTATCCATTATGGAAACATCTTGCAATCCCTTTTAAAGCCTCGAATCTAATCCCAAGGAATAAATATTGAACGATTAATCTCTAGTAAAAGATTAATTTTCAGGATGTGTTTTTTCTTTGAAAAAAAATAAAAAATGTATTTATTGTAACCTTTTATTTTGTTTTGACTGGGTATATACTTACTTATACTCATTTGAGTGATTCTTTAACAGCTTTTGAACAGTTAAAAATCCTCGAACCATTATAAATTAGGGTTTTCCAGTGCATTTACTCGAAGGTGAGGTAATTTCGATGCAGTTTTTTAGTTTAGATAACGCTCAGAATTAGTGATGAAAATAAATATTTGTGGAGTCAAAATTGACAATTATAGCTTTAATGAGGTGGTAGAACGTATAGTAGACCATGCTCTTAGAGGTGTTGCTCCGGCTTATGTTGTTACTCCTAATGCACAACATGTCTTAACCCTTCAGCGCGACAGTTATTTCCGCAATATCTATAAAAATGCATTTTTAGCAGTGCCTGATGGCGTGTCATTATTATGGTCAGCTAAATTCTTGCAAACACCTTTAAATGGTCGCGTTAATGGTACAGATTTATTTGAAGAATTATCGGCTGTAGCTGAACAAAAAGGACTCAAAGTTTTTTTACTGGGTGGTCGTCCCGGGGCTGCTGAAGCGGCTAAAAGAACTTTGCAAGCAAGACATCCAGATTTAAAGATAGTCGGAACCCATTGTCCGCCTTATGGATTTGAATCTCAACCACAACAATTAGCTTTAATTAATTCCAAAATCAAAGCAGCAGCACCGGATATTCTTTTTGTTGGCTTGGGCGCTCCTAAACAGGAAAAATGGATACACGAAAATTATTTAGAACTAGGAGTACCTGTTTCTTTGGGTATTGGGGTTAGTTTTGAATTAGTTGCGGATATGGTACAAAGAGCGCCTTTATGGATGCAAAAATGGGGTTTGGAGTGGTTGTTCCGCTTAATTGTCGAACCAAGACGTTTGTGGAAACGTTATATCATGGGAAATCCTCAGTTTATGTGGTTAGTTATTCAACAAAAGCTGGGTTTTCGCAAGCTAGCTTAAGAAGTGATTATGTCAAAAAAAAAATTATTAAATAGACGGGGCTTTTTAGCTGCTATAGGTGGTTTAACAGCAATGGGTGCAGTAATT
>JBCBPQ010000365.1:0-5984 GCA_039820645.1 Cyanobacteria bacterium J06633_8
CAACTATCAACTATCAACCACCAACTATCAACCACCAACTATCAACTATCAACCACCAACTATCAACCACCAACTATCAACTATCAACCACCAACTATCAACCACCAACTATCAACTATCAACCACCAACTATCAACTATCAACTATCAACCACCAACTATCAACTATCAAATTAATTATGAAACTAGCAAACCCTCTTTATTACCCAATAGCCGTTTTAGCTGGTGGTATTGTTCTCGTTGCTGGTGTTCGCTTTATTGGATTACCTAATTTTGTTGCTTTACCAACAGCCGCAGCAGTTGCGACAGGTGGTGCTGCTGTGTTGAAATCCAAGGAACCCGATGCTCAAAAAATTGCCCAGCAGCAGATACAAAGAGAATTAGAAATTTTGCTAACTTCGGCGAAAAATTTAGCAGAAACAGCAGAAACATTACGTCAAGAAGCGAATCAATTATTAAGTCGTGGTACCTTTGAGATGGATTTATTAGTAGCAGTGCAAGAAGCTTGTCAAAGAGCAATTGAATTACCGATAAAACTTGAAGAATTAGGTAGAAGAATTCACGGTGCAAATTCTTTATTATCCGTAAAAGATTTACAACAACAATTACAAGAAGTAGAAAATAAACGTTCTTCCTCTTTCGGTATTGCACGTCAACATTTAGACCAATTAGCTAATAGTTTACAACGCAATATTCAATTAGCGAAAGAAGGACAAAACGCCCGCACCGCTCAAATTACCAGTCTCTATACTTTAATTCAAGATTCTGCTGGAGTATTGCAACAAATACAAAATAAATTGCGTACCGCCGATTTAACAGATTCTCAGGAAGTTAATCAGTTACAAGCTTCTACAGATGAACTTACTAGCTTGCAGGATAACTTTACTTTTCTGCTTAGGAAATAGTCGGCAAATGTATAGATGTAGCAGTGTGCCCCGTCTCTACAACTCTCTGCGGTTATCTTTATCTATATCATAATAAAAATGAAAAATACTAAATCTAAACTTCAAAATCGCACTTTTACTTCTGCTGGTATTATCCTCGCAGCATTAGGTTTTGCTTATGCTCCCATTCCCGGCTTACAGCAAAAAGTTGTTATTGTCAGTGGTACAGAATTAAAAGCGCCACTCGAACAGTTAGAAACTAAATTTGAACAAGAAAATCCCAATATTAAAATAGAACTTAAATTCCAAGGTTCCCAAGATATCGTTAATAAATTTATCGATAAAAAGAACGATTTTAATCCCACTATGTTGATACCAGCTTCTGGGGAATTACTTGATGAATTAAGCCAGCGTTATCAAGCCCAAAATAACAGCGAAGCTTTTTATAATCAACCTCAACCTATTGCGAAAACCTTACTTGTCGCCATCGCTTGGTCAGAAAGAGGTAACGTTATTTTTCCCAACAATCAATTTTCTTGGCAGCGAGTAGAACAAGCAATGCAAGCCAATAGTTGGCAAGCCCTAGGAGGACAAAATAATTGGGGAAGTTTTGATTTTGTGATTACAAATCCCACTCGTTCTAATAGCGCTCAAGCTACCTTAAGTCTGTGGGCAATGTCAAAACTCAATGGTAATAATCCCAATAATATCGATTACAATAATCCTGCGATCGCGTCTCTCTTTAGTACAGTAAAAAAATCAGTTTATCAACCACCGCGTTCAACAGACATTCTTTTACAAGAATTTATCGCACGCGGTCCCAATGATGCTGATGTTGCAACAGTTTATGAAAGTATTGCTCTTTCTCGCTGGCAACAATCGGCACAAAATCAAGGTAAACCCTATCAAATTTACTACTTAAATCCCACAGTAGAAACAGTTGCAACCGCTGCGATAGTTCGTCAAAACGTTGATAGTGGAACATCAAAAGCAGCTCAAAAATTTGTTGATTTCTTAACTCAACCAGAACAACAAAAAGTATTCGTACAATATGGTTTTAGACCTCAAAATAATAATATTGACTTGAAATCGGTTCCTAATAGTCCTTGGAATCAGAACATTCCCGGTTCGCAAATTAATCCATCAGCGAAAATCTTACCAGCACCAAATCAGAAGAGTATTGGAGAAATTCAACGATTTTGGCAGCGAGTTAATTAAAATTAGTTAGTGGTTAGTTGTTAGTTGTTAGCAGAGCAGAAGTAATATAGCGGTTTTCACTTCGATGGAAACCTCGAAACCTCACCCTTTGCCCTCTCCTTGATAAGGAGAGGGGTGCCCAAAGGGCGGGGTGAGGTAATAGTAATAACTAACTAATAATGGTGAGTTACGGCAATATTTAATTCTTAACTTCTTCCCAAAGTAATTCAAGCCGTGAAGGCACCCTACAAAATTTCTAATCCCTTTCTTCCTAGTTAAACCACCACGGCAGTTTTAGCAGCTTTTTTAACAGGTGTTGAAATCATTTTCATTCCTGCGGGTGTGGCTAAAGTTAAGCCGCGACGCACTGGTTTCAACGGACGTTTATCGATTCTTGATACTTCATATTGCGATAAAATTGTTGCTAAAATCAGCTTCATTTCATACATTGCAAACGCTAAACCGATACAGCGACGATTTCCACCACCAAAGGGGAAAAATTCATATGGTGAAAATTGTCTCTCCAAAAATCTTTCTGGTTTAAACAGATGGGGTTGTGGGTAAACTTCTTCGCGGTAGTGCGCTAAATAAATACTGGGAATAATCCAAGTTCCTTCTGGTAATTTATAGCCACCGATTTCCATCTCCGATGATGCAATTCTAGGAGTAGCACTCGGAACAATAGGATAAATACGCAAAGTTTCTTGACAAACTGCTGTTAAATAAGGCAACTTAGCAACTGCATTGGGTTCTGGATTTTCCCCTAAATCATTTAATTCCTTGAGTAATTTTTCCCGTACTTCCGGTAAATAATCAACCCAGTAAAAAGCCCAAGTCAAAGCAGAAGCGGTGGTTTCATGCCCTGCAAATAGCAGCGTCATTAACTCATCGCGTAATTCTTGGTTTGACATTTCTCCACCATCTTCGTAGCGTGCAGACATCATCAAACTTAAAATATCTTCACGATTTTGATTTGATTCAGCACGACGTTGCTCAATTAAATCGTAAATTAAATCATCAATTTGCTTCCGTAAGTGTAAAACCCTACCCCAAGGACTCCAATTACCCCAATCCTTTTGTAAAATCGGGAAAAACATACCAGCAGATAACAAAGGAGAACTCAAATAATCCAATAGCGAAGAAATTTTTATCCGAATTTCCTCCAAACGGTTACCTTCATCCAAACCAAAAACCGCTCGTAAAATTACGCTTAAAGTAATTTCCTGCATCGACTCGCGGATATTGAAAGGCTTCCCCGTCTGCCATTCATCACTTACCTGCTGCGCGATTTTACAGATAGTTATACCATAAGCCCGCATCCTATCCCCGTGGAAGGGGGGAGCCAATAATTTACGCTGACGCACATGGCGATCGCCCTGTAGTAGCAACAAAGAATTATCACCAACCAAAAACTTGAGAATCCGGCTTCCCCTACCAGTTTCAAGAGAATTAGCATCAGCGGTAAATATCTGTTCCAACGCTTCGGGTTGACCAAAGTAAACCGTACTAGTACCATCCTTGTGAGGAAGACTAAAAGTATCACCGTAAAGTTGAGCATTTTGCTCAAGATATTGAAAAGGTTGAAAAATAAACTTCATCCGCCTTAAGAATATAGGCATTTCAACCTGTGGAGGTAGATTGTAATTTGATGTCATGATTAATTGGGGTTTTCGACACGTCTGAATTCTATTGTGACGAAAAAATTAGTTAGCAGCGAGCATTGGGCATTGGGCATTGAGCATTGGGCATTGGGCATTTGGTATTGGTAATTTTCTCCCCATTTCCCCTCTGCACTCTCAAACTAAGAATAGTTTTTTCTGAAGCTCACAAAGGTGGGCTTCTTTTTATAGCCCCACTTTTACAAACCCTTATGTGATTTTCTCAAGCTTGATTATAAATTTATAACAACATATTGGGAACTTGATATTAACTTACTTCTTCACATATTCTTAGTAATTCAAAGTTTCTACGGCAAGCAACTAACTGTACTTTAATTACAAGTAATTACTCTTACTGATACAAGATAAAAAAAATACAAAATTATCCATTTATATCATCAAAATTATATATTTATTTGTATTTTTAAGTACTTGCAAAAACTTGAAAAATTATTAATAAATTTACTGATGTGTGGCTGAAAAAAAAATAATAAGTTATCAAAAATATTTTCATAGATCAAGTAAAAAATCAGTAATTTGAGGGATGATGTGACAACTTTTTAAACTGTACTAAGGGTTGTCATATCGGTTTTGATTAAATGTACGGTAATGCTATACACCTCCAGTTACAGAGTATAAAAAGTTTTAAGGGGGAGTTAGTTATTCAGAGTTATCTACCGATGGAAGTTCATTAAATATGAGTGAAACATGGCTACTACAATCAACCAGCTCGATGATAGTAATCTTCAAAGCCAGAATTCCTTCTCGTCGGTAACAAACAACGCTCTACCTCAGTCTCCTACCAATAATTTAGATATTTCGGCGGCTACCTATTTAGGTGGAGAAGAGGATGATTCTACTAACGCTGTGGACATCTCCCTCGATGGTAAATTCGTCTTTGTAGGAGGTTCTGTAAAAAATGCGAACCTTGGAGCAGAAAAGACTGAACTCCTTGGTGGTGGAGACGGAACCATTATCCGTTACGATTCTCAAACAAATCAAGCTGTTGCTACAACTCATCTACCAGGCAAAGTTATTGATTTAGAAGTCTCAAACAATGGTGATATTGCTGTTGCTTATGAAGGTGGAATCGCTGTATTAAACGCCGATGCGACAGAGGTTAAATGGAGTCAATCTCTAAGCCGAGTTATGCGTATCGCTATTTCCGATACTGGAAAAGTTGGCGTTTTACAAGATAGTCCAGGTCCCGACAGAGCTTATCTCTATGACAGTGACGGAGAACGACTCAAAGACTGGCATACGGGGAAAACCAGGCGTCAATTTAGTGATATAGCAGTAACCGACCAAAACGGAGGTATGGTTATTACGACGGGATACGAGCAAAAAACTAGTATCTTACAGGTTGCGTTTACTCAAGCATGGTCTTATGAAGGAGAAGATGTCTGGAAAAACTATGACTTTGATGATGAAGACATCTACGCCGAAAACTTGATGGCTGATACGCGGGGACAGCGTGTAGCTATCGGACGTGATGGACAGCTATATTCTTCATATTACGTCAATGGTGGTACTGGTTTTTCTATTTTCTATCGCGATCCTTTTAATTTATCAGAAGAGGTTACTGACGACAGGAAAATCGAAACAGATGAATATAACACTCCTACTAATGTCAATTCGATTAAAATGAGTTGGTATGGACGTTATAACCTTGAAAATGGCGATTTAATCAAGGGTCAATCTTTATTAGGCCGTCGTGATGATGGTAAAGGTAACTCTGTTGATATAAGTTCGATTATGGGCACAGAAGACGGTACCCTAATTATAGCTGGAAGCGCAGCTGGTAAAATTGCGAATCGCGATCAACAGACTATTGAAGGTCAAAAAGTAAGCGACTATGTTTCTTTCGATGGATACATTGCAACTATAAGTCCAGACTTTCAAGAAAGACTTTCATGGACTCCGATTTCAGATAGTGGTGGTGGAGTTGTAGCCTCATTCCGTAATGGTACAACAGCAGCAGTCACAACTACTAATTTTGAAGGAAGTCAAATTACTCACAATGCCATACAAGATAGTGCAGGTGGTAAAAACGACGGTTACTTATTAGTAATTGGTGGAAATGACGCACCTCCGGGAACAGAACCAACTACGCCACCAGATGAAACTCCCGATAACACAGGGGAAGATGATGCTCCCACTGATGAAACTCCCGATAACATAGGGGAAGATGATGCTCCCACTGATGAAACTCCCGATAACACAGGGGAAGATGATGCTCCCACTGA
>JBCBPQ010000366.1:0-5973 GCA_039820645.1 Cyanobacteria bacterium J06633_8
AAATATAGTTACCTAACTCATATTCGAGCAGAATCTTTGAATACTAGAGTTGAGAAATTGTTTCAGTCAAATTTCTTTCCCGCTTATCGTTCTAATTAGCTAATGGGTAATGGGTAATTGGGCATGGAGAGTAGGTAAATATTTTTAATAACTGTAACTCACAAGGTTTGGAGAATTCCTATCCTTGAACCTTGAACCTTTAACCTTTAATATTTTTATAATATCGTTCCTTCGGCTACAGTTCTTATGGGTGTGTGCGATCAAGAATGTGGATAAACGATTTTAAGGAATGCAGCTTTTCGTATCAATCTTGCTGCTTTTATATGAAACCCAGAATCATTGTCTGTAGTTTAGGACGCACCGGATATAAAATATTTCGTTTGCTCAGACAGCAAGGTGCTTTAGTTGTTGGTATTCACCATCAAGATATTTCCGGCGAAAGGGCTGGAGATGTAATTGTTGGCGATTTACATGCAGCTAGTACTCTCAAAGCGGCTGGAATTGGGCAGGCTAATACTTTGGTTATTGCTGGAGGAGATGACGCATTAAATTTGTGGATTGTTATGCAAGCGCGGGTGCTTAATCCCCGCATTCGCATAATTAACCGCTTTTTTAACACTAGTTTGGGCGAACGTTTAGATTTGACTTTGCCAGATCATTTGAGTATGAGTGTTGCGGGTTTAGCTGCACCAGTATTTAGTTTTGCTGCTTTAGGAAATAAAGCTATCGGACAAATCAAATTATTTAAACAAACTTGGCCTATACATGAAGAATATATTCATCAATATCATCCTTGGAACGGTCGCAAACTCAATGAATTGTGGGAAAATCGTTCCCGGATGCTTATTTATTATTTGCCCGTAGAAGGCGATTTAGATTTAGTTTCGGCAGTCATGTCTGGACACGAACTTCAAAAAGGCGATCGCCTGATTGTGGGAACTCAACCCCAAGTCCGTACAACCCGTAAATCACTAATTACAAAACTGGTCAAAGTCTTTACGAATTTACGTCAATTTAGGCATCATGCTCAATCGGTTTTGATTGGAGCAATGTTGTTAATGATGATTATTTCATTAGCAACCCTTACTTATGTATCTGCCGAACTGAATATGTCTGTTATCGATGCCCTATATTTTTCTGTCGGTATGATTACCGGGGCAGGCGGCAACGAAACAACAGTAGAACATGCTCCCGATAGCATCAAGATATTTACCGTAATTATGATGCTGGTTGGAGCCGCAATATTCGGTATTTGGTATGCTTTGCTGAATGATTTTGTTTTAGGAACCCGTTTCAAACAATTTTGGGATGCAGCAAGAGTACCTCGACGCAATCACTATATTGTTTGCGGATTAGGTGGTATTGGCATCAAAATCGTCCAGCAGCTTTACAACAATGGGCAAGAGGTTGTAGTTGTTGAACCCAACACCAACGGTAAGTTTGTCAATACCGCTCGCAGTTTGGGTATTCCCACTATTCATGCTGATGCCAGCTTCCCAGAAACTTTGAAATCTTGCAATGTTACAAATGCGGCTGCTTTGATTGCCGTTACAGGCAATGATGCGACTAATATAGAAATTGCTCTTAAAGCTAAAGGTTTATCCTCAAAAATTACCGTAGTAGTAAATTATGCCGACCCAGACTTTGCCCGCATGGCACAGGAAGTATTTGATTTTGAGGCAGTTTTAAGTCCCGCAGAACTTGCTGCTCCTGCATTTGCAGCGGCAGCCTTGGGCGGTAGAATTCTTGGTAATGGTATTACCGCAGATAGTTTATGGGTAGCATTCGCCACAATAATTACACCATCACATCCATTCTGCGGAAAAAGAGTTAAAGAAGCAGCCATGTCAGCAGATTTTGTACCTTTGTACGTAGAAACTAATTCTCAAAGCATCCACGGTTGGGAATTACTCGAAATCTGTTTGAGCGGTGGAGATATGTTGTATTTAACAATGCCTGCTACACGCTTGTATCAATTATGGCGATATACTCCCAAAATTGATGCTGTTAGTTATTAGTTATTAGTTATTAGTTATTAGTTAGTAGTTAGTAGTTAGTAGTTATTAGTTAGTAGTTAGTAGCTATTAATTATTAGTTATTAGTTATTAGTCATTAAGTAGGTTGGCATTGAAAATAGTAATTGGGATAAGGCAATAGGCAAAAGGCAAAAGGCAATAGGAATAAGGGTTTAAGGGTAATTTACATTCTGTAATGTAGCTTGGTTTATTTGTGCCGACTTACTTAGTAAAAAGTTAGAAGTTATGAGTTAAGAATTCAAAACTGTTCACTGTTCACTGTTCACTGCTCACTGTTCACTGTTCACTGCTCACTGTTCACTGATTACAACTCTTCCGGGTTAACTCCCAACTCTCGCAATTTTGCGGCTAAACGTTCGGCTTTTGTCCGTTCTTGTTCTGTAGGTGTAGGAATCAAATTTCCTTGGTCATCATACCAACGCAACCACAATCTTTCGATACCTTGATAAGTACCTTGCCATAATCCAATACCTAATTCTAAAGAAGGTAGCCAAAGGGGAGATTCTGTTAAAGTTAATTCTTGGTAACGACCTGCAATGTTTTGAAATACTTGTAAGTTATCAGTATAGCGGTCAAATATTATATAGTAAGGAATTCTCAAAATTCTTTCGTAGACTTCCCATTTAGTTGGTGGCTGGTTAACTTCTCGTAAAGTTTGACCCAAATCTTCTTTTTCGGTACCTGGAGAAATTAATTCTACTACAATTGTTGGGTTTATTCCTTCTTGCCAAACTACATAACTTAAACGTAACTCTCTTTGTTGGTAAAGACGAGAAGCTCCTAAAACCGCAAACCAATCCGGACGCTTGTAGCATAGATGATTGCGAGCATCGTAATATAAGTTTAAGTCACTAGCGATGAACACTTCATCAGTTTCATAGTTTGGTGGTTGAAAGGTATCTCCTAACAGACGAGGCTGAAAAATATGAAATTCATCAGGCAAACCAGGCTCCTTTGGATCTTCACTAGGAAGATTGTACATCGTGGGCAGTACTTCTTTAGGAGGACGAGGTGGATCTGTTTGGTACATACGGGGAGGGAATAACCGACTAATTATAGGTTAGCGGATGAAGATGGGATTAGTGGCTGTTTGATTAAGAAATATGTGTTGGTACTGTCATGGTACTGTCATGGTAAAACTTGTTAACTTTTATCCCGATAAACTTGATTTCGATGTTTAACTCTAATTACAGTTATTAGTAAAAAATCATCGAAAATATCATATACTATCCGATAATCTCCAACTCGAATACGATAGGAATTTTCTTCACTTTGTAATTTTTTAACCCCATTAGGACGAGGTTATATTACTAATTCATTAATCTTGCTTTGTATGCGCTCTTGTACATCTAAAGGTAATTTTTTAAGTTGTTTCCTCGCAGCTTTTGAAAAGTCTACACTGTAAGTCACGCAACATCCTTTTTGATTTCATTCTTTATTTCTTCCCAACTTACAGTACCATTAATACGTATATCTTCCCTAGCTTCTTGAATTGCTTTTAAATCTTCTTCGTCTTCTTGGTCGTCAATTGTTTTCAATAAAGTATAAATTTCATCTAAAGTACTGTCGTAAGCTTGATAAAGCATTACAGTTATACTTTTTATTAGTTCTTCTCTTTCACGGTCAGTTTTCATCGTTTGTACCTTTTTAATTAATTACTTCTTAATATAGTAGAAAATTTACTCCGGTGGAGGGTATTCTAAACGATTTATTAATACTCACTATTCACCAATCACTACTCACTTTTCCTGATTACTATTTTCAGCACCAAGCTACTTATGCTATCTTCCTATTTGTAAATATAGGAAATTTCATATAAAATGACTGATAGTCAAGACAATATAGAAGTTCCTCTGCTTAAATCTTGCACCATTCTCAATAACCGCCTTGGAATAAATTCCCAGGCTTATACACAAAGTCTGATTTATCAGACTGAGCAAAGCTTTTAGTGCGTTTTAACGTACTTTGTATATGAGCCTTGTAAGCCGGAGGCTTTCTCGCAGAGAAATTAATTTCAAGGTGGTTGTCGGAGCCTAACGACATTGGTGCAAGATGTGAATCTGCGCCCTCTTGTTTGGATGGGTGACTCTCGCAAAAACATCCGCTCTTTTCCAGAAGATGTTCGTGCATCCGTAGGTTTTGCTTTGCAGTTGGTGCAAGCAGGGGAAACACCAATTGATGCTAAACCTTTTAAGGGAGTTGGAAGTGGTGTGTATGAAATTGTTAAGCGTTATGATACTGATACTTATAGGGCAGTCTACGCTGTGAAAATTGGAGAAAATATCTATGTTCTTCATGCTTTTCAGAAAAAATCAAAGCAGGGAATTAAGACTCCTGTGGCTGATGTTAACTTAATTAAACAACGTTACAAGGATGCAGTTGTAAGGGAAGCACAAGGATGACACAAGAACCCATTTTTGAACAAAGCAGTGGAAATGTATTTGCTGATATTGGTTTGGAAGATGCTTCTGAACTTTTTACACGAGGTAAAATCGGGATTGTGGTACTTCGTTTGCTCAAGCAACGTAATCTCAAGCAACGGGAAATAAGCGAACTTCTAAAAATTCCTCAACCTGAAGTATCTCGTTTAATGAAAGGAGAGTTTCAGCGCTTTAGTGAAGGTAAATTGCTGGTTTTCTTGAAGTTGCTTGACGCGGAAGTAACTTTACATATTCGTCCTCGTCATCAGGGAAATCAATGTAGCGAAACTGCTATATCGCTATAGATATACAATCTTTGGATAACTATTGCTTTTCAGCCAGCTCCAACTCCCCAGGCTATTTTTGTGTTGGGGGGTGATTTTAATCGGACGAGGTTTGCTGGTGAGTTTTGGCAGAGTCGTCAGGATTTGGATGTTTGGGTTTCTGATTTCGGGCGTTATTTAGATAGACAGAGGCAGATTTTAAGAGAGTTTGGTCTGTCTGATGAGCAGTTGCATTTGGATGGTAGAGCGACGGTAGTGGTAACTAATTTTACTACTTTGGTTGATGATGAAGGTTGATGCTGGTTTACAGCATATTTATTTGATTACTTCGGATTATCATATGAGGAGAGCTAGGGCGATCGCGACGGTTGTTTTGGGGAGTCGTGGGGTTGTCGTAACGCCGGTTGCGGTGGATTCGGAGAGGGATGAGGATGAGGCTTTGGTGAGGGTGGTGAGGGATTTTGGGCGTAGTTTGTTGTGGGTTTTGAGTGGGAGGACGGGGGCTGGTTTTAATCCGCGTTTGGAGTGATTAATATTTTACTTTTCTGGGATAATTATCCCTATATAAAATATTGATCTGGCAGCATCTATGACCAATCCGCAAACTAAATATGATTCCCCTTGGAAAGAGATTTTACAATTATATTTTCAAGATTTCCTGTTATTCTTTTTTCCCTATATACAGGCAGAAGTTGATTGGACGAAACAACCTGTATTTCTTGATAAGTAATTACTGCAAGTAATTCGTGATGCAGAATTAGGAAAACGACTCGTTGATAAGTTAGTAAAAATTTATCTTTTGGATGGAACGGAATCTTGGGTACTGATACATATTGAAGTGCAAGGACAGGAAGAAGACGAATTTAATCGACGGATGTATACCTATAATTATCGCATCTTTGATTGTTATAATCGTCCGGTGGGTTCCATTGCCGTTTTGGGAGATACTAAGGAAGATTGGCGACCAAATCAGTTTGGTTATAATTTGTTTGGTTGTCGGGTGGATTTTCAATTTCCGATTGTGAAGCTAATTGACTATCGAGAACGACTTGGGGAGTTGGAAGCGAGTAATAACCCCTTTGCAATTGTTGTGATGACGCATTTAGTGGCGTTAGAAACCAGGGATAATCGTACTCAACGCAAGCAGCAAAAGTTGGCTTTGGTACGTGGTTTGTACGAGAAAGGTTTTGAACGAGAACAAGTAGTTAATTTGTTTGGTTTTATTGACTGGAT
>JBCBPQ010000367.1:0-5970 GCA_039820645.1 Cyanobacteria bacterium J06633_8
TCAATTACTATGCCCATATTCCTTAGTATTTGAATAAATACGACTACATAATTGCATCAAGTCCTCAGTTTTTAAATTTAATTTATCCGCAACTTTTGCTATTTCAGATTTATGAGGATAATTATCACTAGATAGCAAATTTATCAGTAATTTGAATTTTTCTCCCATTAGTTCTTGAGTTTCTTGCTCAACTAATTCCTTAGCTTTTTGCTCAACAAGGTCATTAAGTTGTTCTTGAAACGCTTGAAAACCTTGAGATAGAATAAATAGCTTTTCTTCTGGAGCTAATGACTTAATCCAAACAGCAGCAGCATCGGGGGAGAAGTCTAATTGCTCGTGTGATTTCACATTGTTTGTTGAAGTTGGTTGAAGCAACTCCTCCAAAGTAATAATGCCGTCTAAGTATTGATAAAAAGATTGATAGGAACAACCAACGAAATTTACCAACCGAGACAAAGAAACGCTACTCAAATCCCCTTGCGCTCTTTCCCAAACACTCCAAGCAGCATGACTAATACTACCAAGCTCTTGAGAGCGCTTTTTGGTAAACGAACGCAATGACTCCTTACCACGGAGCCGCCTGCACAAAACAGAAAGTCGCTGCTTGCGTTCGTCATCACTACTTTGCATAAACGAATTTACGTTTTATTCAAAGATAACACAAGCATTTAAACAGTTTTTAAGCAAAAATCGGAAAAATATGCATCCTATCTGTATTGTATTTTTTACATCAAAGTACTAATATCTAATTAATCGCAAATTGACCATAAAAATCGACTCTTGATGAAAATGTCAAAATACGAAGTTTTCCGACAGCTACTTAGCTAAAGACGAGTAAAAGGGCGATTTCTAAGTTTTTGCTCAGAAAAACTGCACTTGTACGTTTTAAGCAATCGTTTATAGACTCGATTAATACCCATATCAGTATTCCCCAAACACACAAAGGAATACTTGTGTATTACTTATTCTTTGAGTACATACGACTGCATAATTCTATCAAGTCCTCGGTTTTTAAATTTAATTTATCGGCGACTTTGGCAATCTCAGAAAAAGGAGGATACTTATCACCAGACAGCAAACTTATCAATAATTTTACTTCTTGCTCAACTAGTTTCTCGGCTCTTTGCTCAACAAGGTTGTTAAATTGTTCTTGAAACGCCTGAAAACCCCGAGACAGCATAAATAGCTGCTCTTCGGGAGCTAACGATTTTATCCATACAGCAGCAGCATCGGGGGAAAAATCTAATTGTTCATTTGATTCAACATCCGAAGTTGAAGTTGGTTGAAGCAACTCCTCTAAAGTTATTAAGCCATCTAAGTATCTATAAAAAGATTGATAGGAACAACCAAGGAAATTCACTAATCTAGCTAAAGAAGCACTACTCAAATCTCCTTGCGCTCTTTCCCAAACACCCCAAGCAGCGTAGCTAATACCTCCCAATTCTTGACTCCGCTTCTGGGTGAACGCACGCAGCGACTCTTCACCACGAAGTCGCTTACACAAAATAGAAAGGCGTAGCTTGCGTTCATCATCACCACTTGGCATAAACGAATTTACTTTTTTTTCCAAGATACCACAAGCGTTTCAAGAGTTTACAAATCGAATTTTGTGAAAATTCATCACTGATTGTGTTGTATTAAAAACAGAAAAGTATTAATATCTAATCAATGGAAAATTAATCCTAAAAATCGACCTTTGATAAAAATGCAAAAATCAGAAATTTTATGACATATACTGACTCAAAACATTTAATACGCGAGACTTTAGATTGTAACTAGCTTTCTATGGTCTAAAAATCAATCAATTCGACTTTTTTCTGTTGTTTAACCATTCTTCTATAAGTTCTCTCGATTTTTCGCTCATGTTAGTTCCTTCCTGGGCGCAGCGAACTTTAAAATCCCGTCGTAACGACTCAGGTAAGAAAACCCGAAAACTAACTGTTGGATCAACTTTACTATTATCTGTCATAGATAGGTCATATATATCGCTCATCAAATGCCATTTTGCGTTAGATAGACTAAAAAGAAAATACACTATGTAACTCATTAAGCGCACATGACCTATGTAGGTTATCATCATATTATCTACAAAAACTGTAATCAGTAGAACTAATGCAAAACTACGACATTCTACGAAACTTACTAACTCAAAGTGTAGAACCCAGAGAATTTCTGCGTTATTGCTTTGGCATAGACAAGTTAAACCCAGAAGCAATTTTATCCGAAGAAATTCGCTTCGGATACAGTACAAGATGCATTAACCTAATTTCAAAATTATTGGGTATGCAAAAAAAGACAGTGAGAGAGTGGGGTGACAATCCAAACTTTGAAGGAATGCCGCAACACGCTCGTATGACTTGCAGTTATGCGAGCGTTGCCCTATCTTCAGAGGTTTTAAAGAGAATTGCAATTGAAGAATATGCAGCCCCAAAAGTAACAGCAACCCAATTTATAAATGAAATGCTTTTAAACGGATTATCGCCCTCAGAAAGATTAAAACAAGTAAGTTCTACAAAGTTTCGGGGGCAATACCTTACGTTACTATCGGAGACTTTAAAAATATCCAAGCGGACAATATATCTTTGGGGTACAGACATCGAACTCCCAAAAATGCCCAAATATCACCAACATACTTTAGCGTATGCACTTGCAGCATATTGCAAAAAGCAGCAGGAAACTATCGCAAACCATAGCGCTGCTTAATATTTGGTTTAGTCGGATAAATAAAAATTGGTCTTGAAGGAAGACCAAAATCAAACAAAAAACGAGCTTTAATAATATCATGCAATTACTTTCTGAATCAACTTATCACCAGGTTCACAATGTTGATGCGAACCCCGTAAAGCACATAGAGAAAAGCACTGAGGAATATCTTCATGCTAGTTTCTTATTGTGGGAATACAAGCAAGCATATAGCAAAGGGGAATATCGAGAACTACTTAATAAATTCGGTTGGGATAAAGGCAGCACTGAAGAAAAACGAGCGCTGAAGTTAGCAGAAAATTTCCAAGATTTTGCATATCGTCCCCATGCTCTGTTTCAAATTCCTGTTACAAAGTTACTAAGATTGTGTTCGGAAAAATATCAGCCAATAATCAAGCAGCTATCCGAGGTTGAAGAAGATTTAACTTGTGCTTATGTAGATGATTTGATTAAAGATAGACAAGCACAACTTAAAAAGGAAAGAGAATTAGCCCTACCTTTGAAACCTTCTATATGGCGCAGAAATTGCAGGGGAGAGCGCTATGCACAATTCCCTCCTGTATATGAGTTTGACGAACAAACAGGCTTATTAACTCAGAAATTAATGGATAATTTCGGGCTAATACCTCAAGAAATTTTGAGAAGTGCGATCGCCGATTTATATCGAAAAATTACAGAAGCAGAAGAACCAGATGAAGCTGTTGAAAGTGCTGACAAAAACGTAGCTGATGTGGAAAAAAATAGCACTCAAGAAGTTGACGACTGTTATAATCAGCAAACCCACACAAACGCTTCAAGCCAAACAGTCGAAGATAGATGGGAAGAGTTAGCGCAGCAGCTAATTACTGATGTCCAAAGTATCGGTAGAATTAGCCCGGATTGTGGTCAATTGATAGTCGAGTCTTGTCAGCATTGGGAAGCAGCGGTTCCTCAAGATAAAAGATGGTATGCCGTATCGAATATAGTTCGACGAGATATAACATCGCTCAAGCATCTTTCAAATTACGCTTATAACCACAATTCACAATGGAGAGAGACTTGGGGGGCTAATCTTGCAAATTACCAAGACTTCGAGCAAGAGTTAGCATGGGTGGATACTGATGTTCGTAATGATGCTCTTGTATCGATGGGCTTTGATATACCCGCTACGGTAGAAATCAAGACAGGTAATCTTCAAAATAAACAAGGTAAAGTAATGGGATTAAATGGGGAGAATATTAGTCCCATTCTGGTTTCGGTTGAGGGTTTTAATCATTATTTTCATTGGACGGAGTTGGAAGTAATTAAAGAAACAGCTAGGTCTAGATTTTATACAAGTGTTGAAGAGCTACAAGGAGAATATTTAGAGGAGCCAGAAGAATCTGATTTAGAATTTGAATCGACCCCGCTTGATAAAGGAATCGATGCTTTGATACAGGGAGATTGGGAAGATATTAGAAACATATTTAATCAACATCCAGAAATCAAGGAGAAAGCTTGGAATGCCCTCTCAAAAGAACAAAAACGGAGAGTGATTGATATTACTCCAGAGAGCATCAAGGTATTAAATCAAGCTAAAAAAGAGGGTGTTATACAGGAATATAAGGAGATAGCTAAGGGAGTGTATGAAATAAAACTTCCAGGCACGTTAATATGGGAAAACCGAGCCTTCCACGAGATTGAAATATATCACCAGTTACGTCGATGGCGAGAAAATATATCTTGCTCGGCGTTATAAAAAGCTTCAATGGGTGCAAAATTTTCATAACAAATATAGATAGGAAAACGGGAATGAAAGACATTTCTGATTCTGACCTACAATGTCCGCAAAAAAAATGGGGCGGGCTTCCCGTTCTGGGTCGAAGACCCAGAACGGACGAGTCTTTACGCTTGAAAACCGATGGCTTGTTAAAAAGCCCGCCCCATTTTTTTAAGGTTCCATCTCGTGACCGTTGGAACCCCGCGAATTTTGGTGAAATGCCGCGTAAACTTAACTCTGATGGAAATCCTTTGATTTTCTGGGATGACAGTATTGAACCACCAGAACCGGATGACTATGACACCTTAGCTGAATACGAGGAGGCATGGGAGAAATGGGAAAAGGAATACTCCGACAGCTTGACTTGTGCAGCGGAATTGGAGCCGGTTTCCCCCTCTCTGGAATTATCACAGGAAAAGTTCAACTATGCGGACTCTGTGAAAATCCTCTAGGAGAGTCGGCTCTCCATTTAAAACGACCAGTTCAGGTCGCGCTAAACTGAACGAATCACACGCAAAAAAATCGTTTAAATTACAGTACGTCACATCAAATAGAAAGGATAAACTAAATTAAAACGATTATTGGTTGTTCTCACTTGATAATTAATAATAATTAGTAACTTACTATCTTCGTTTTCATCGGGAGTAACATCAATATCTAAGATATCAATTCGAGGTTCCCATTCAATTAAGGATTGTCTGACTTCACTGACAATTTGTGCGATGGTACTCGCACTATTGGCTGAAAAAACAAAATCATGAATTCCACAACCAAAATTAGGACGCATCATTCGTTCCCCTTTAGCTGTTCCTAAAATTGTCCAAATTGATTGTTGGACAGCCATCTCATAACGAGATATTTTGATTTGATTTTTTTCATCCAGTTCAACAGGAAAAGCTAGTCCAACTCCTAAAAAATTATCGTCCATTTTTATATTTTACTTTAATTATTCAAACATCAAACATCCAAAGCTTTAAAACTATTTTTAAGAGATTTCTAAAGATGTATCATTAATTGTCACTTTCTTAGATTTTAGTTTCAATGCATCTTTTGCGTTAATTTCCATTGTTTTACATTCAATATTAACTTCCGAATCTTTTCCTATGACTGTAATCTCCCCAGATTCTGAATCAATAACAATTTCATTACTTTTTTTTTCTGGGAAACTGATAGTTAATTTATTTCCGACTGAATCGATTTCAATTTTATTTTTTTTGGTCTTATCTTGAATAATAATTTTTTCTTTGTCTTTTGTATCATCTAAAATAATTGTATGACCACTACGAGATTTGATTAAACGACGATTCACTCCTTCTTTATTAGATTCAGGAGGTTTATCGACTCCGTTCCATAATCCTCCTAAAATATAAGGACAATCAATCATCCCATTTTCAAAAGCAACTAATACTTCATCTTCAATTTCTGGTAAACAATATAAACCTCTTTCTTTTCCAGCCATTGGGCTTAAAACTCTCGCCCAATAGCTTTCATCAGTCTCTGACAATAAAGTAAAATTTCCTTTATTGTCA
>JBCBPQ010000368.1:0-5941 GCA_039820645.1 Cyanobacteria bacterium J06633_8
ATTTTTGCGACAAAATCGTCTTACCCATTTTGGAATATTACCTATAAATTTAAATTTACCAAAATCAAGTCGTAGCAAAAATTTGGAATCAGGAATGGAAATCTTAGTTCCTCAAGAAGACTTTCCTTTTATAGAAAATTTTTTAATTGATGCAGAAAACTATTGGCTCGAAAAGACTAATAAACCTTTCAAATCAGGAATATGGAGCGATTTTGATTTAGCTGGTAAGGAATTTCAATTTGAAGCTTCTGCTTTAGTCGCAGATGATAAAAAAATATTACTTATCGAGATGATGAGTGATTCTTATATCGAAAAACAAAATTTGATTCAGCAAGCTAGAGAGAATAAGCTCAATTATACTAATGTAATTAAAGAAAAGCAGAAGAAGGAAGTATTAATTCACTGCATTATACATGACGTTGCCGGACAATTAAGCGGTATTAATTGTTGTTTGGCTCTCCTAGAATTAGAAAATTTAACAGAAAAAGGTAAAGAACGTTTAGAAATTGGTAGAAAGCAAACTTTTCAACAAGAAATGTTGATTAGAGAAATATTAAATGCATTTTCTACAGAAGTTGAATCATTAGAAAGTTTTACCAATAAATTTGATAAAGCACCAGATATTTTAGCATCAGCACGTAGTGTCATCGAACTACTAACACCTACTTTTACATTAAATAAAATGCAATTGCAGCTTGCTGAAAATATAGACAGTTCTTTAAATTGGCAAGTAGTTGGAGACAGATCGCGTTTAGATAGGATATTTGCGAATTTAATCGAAAATGCTTACCGCCATAGTCCCTCGGAATCTACAGTTACTGTAAATTTAGTTTCTCAAGAAGGGTATATTACTGCAAGCGTAGAAGATGAAGGAAGCGGCGTACCAGAAGAAATTGCCGATACTTTATTTCAAAAGTTTACTCAAGGAAATAAACAATCGGGTAAATCTGGACTCGGGCTTTATTTTTGTAAAATAACTGTCGAACGTTGGGGAGGAGAAATCGGTTTTACACCTCGTGAAGGTGGGGGTTCTAAGTTTTGGTTTCGTTTGTTGAAAGCTGGTGGGGAATCGGTAATTGGTAACTCCGAACACTGATTAAATGGATTACGCTGATTCCACGGAAATTGTTTATTAACTGCTAACTCCTAACTGCTAACTTCTAATTCCTCATTGTTAAGGTTATTCAGCGAGTAAATATCAATACTGCGTCCAAAAGCGAAACGTAGAGAAGTAGGTAAATTTTTGCTTGATAAAGTTATAAAGATGATTATTGCCGTGAAGGTAATACCAAAATTGAAACCGAATATATTTCGATAACCAATTTGTTGAGCAATTATACCAAAAGTTGGTGGTGCAAGAGCGACTCCAATATCAAATCCCGTCATGCATAAACTAAAAGTTCTTCCTCTTTCTTGGGGATAACTTCTATCAGTTATCATCGCCGCAATCATGGGAATTATGGTACCGCCACCAATTCCTTGGGCTGTTGCTGCTAATAGAAAACCTACCGAACTATTGGCATTCCACAACAATAACATTGCTAATGTATAGCAAGTTAAACTCAAAGTGATAAATAAACCTCTACCAAATCTATCGCTAGCCTTTCCGAAGAAAAAACGAGAAAAAAAGCTGGAGCAAGCCACTGCGGTGTAAAACAATCCAGGGTTTAAATCGACTTCGGTTGACTTGATAAATAACGGTACAAAAGTATGTAAGGTTCCCAGCGTCAAACCAATTATGAATAAGATAATAGCGGGAATTCTCATTCTAGGGCTAATCAACTTTCGCCAAAATGAACTATCGCTATTTACAACTTTTTCTTGTGCTTTAACTATGGGATTAATAAGTGGTACGGTAAATAATAATCCTACACAAGCTAAAGTCGTGGAAAATATAAATAATGGCGTGTAACCAACGGTTTCCATTAAATAACCACCTAATGCTGGTCCAATCGCCAAACCAACCGGATTAACCAAACTCATATAGCCAATCAATTCACCGCGATTCTCTACAGGTGCAATATCTGCAACCAATGCTAAAAATGCAGTCGAAAAAGCAGCAATACTAATACCGTGAAAAGCACGAACGGCAATTAATAGCGGTATAGATTGAATAAAATTGTAGCCAATTGGGGCTATTGCAGCCGATAAAATACCGATTATCAAAACTATTTTTCGACCTTTTTTATCAGCTAATTGACCTAACAATGGACGAAATAATAACAATCCAATAGCAAAGCTACCCATTACCAAGCCAATCTGCTGCTTGCTGGCTCCAATATCTTCAATATATAGCGGTAAGGTTGGTAGCATAGAAGACAAACTAGCCCAAAACAACAAACCTGCTGCGAATAATACCAGCAGGTTTCGTCGTAAGTTGCTATCAAGTGAAAATAAAACTTTCACGGTAGATACAAGTATTGTGTGAGGTTTGCGATTTGTAGTTTTCTACTCGCGATTTATAACAATTTTGAGTAGAAGACTACAAAGCCTATGTTACATTACTTTACATTGAATATAAAATTGTTTGCAATTTAACTATTAAGTGAGGGGTTATGCATTCTCTCCTTCTGGGTAAAATACATGGCAATTCCCTTTTCATAATAGGCAGCCTCGTTAATAAATACTGGATACACTGTTTTATCTCCTTCGTAAAAAATATCCTTACCATCAAAAGAGATAAAAATCGGATTCCCAGGATGTAGTGGTTTATAGTCTTGAAACTGCAATTGGGGATGAATCATAGCTTCGATTTCTCCATGTTGATTTCTAGGATAATCAACTTCTTCCAATACACGGTAAAAGGTTAAATTTCCTGGTGCAGCTAAGGATTGTCCTTTTCTATCAGCTTCAAGATAGTCCAAAGTCGCATGAATTAAATTTTCAGTTTCTTGAAATAACTTCGCGTCTAATAAACCATTAGCAATCGCTCCCACTTCGATAGTAATACCTAATTCTGCAAGACTTCTCACATGACATGCCTTTTGATTGGGAGCATATTGTAAAACTTTTACTTTGGGATTAAGTTCTGTGAGGTAAGCACATAGGCGTAATAAATAAGGATGATTGCTAGATAAAATTATCGTCAATTCCATATTTGCAGTTGTGCTGTGCAAATCAATGATTAAATCTATTTTTTCTTGCTGAATGCGTTGAGCAATGCTTTTAGCTATTGATTGCTCGTAATTCATCAGAAGGGGATTTTCTAAATCTTGGGAATTAAAAGCCCGGTTTAAGTCTGTATCGATATACCTTCTTCCCATGGCAATCGCTTTTTTGTTTGCCAATAAAGTAACAGTTTCAACTCCATTACGTTGAATTTGCAGGGGAAATCTTTGAAATTTTCTAGCTAAAAATACTCCTGTTATTTCTCCACCATGAGTACCTCCGACTAAGGCAACTCGTTCGATTGGTATAACCATAATCTGTCTGTTTATTTAATATTTGTTGATGTCATCAGTGTAGAGAAAATAGTACTATTTCGTATAGTATATATTTTATATATTAGTATTTAAAAAAATATATATTTATATGAAAAACCGAAGCTTACAAAATATAGAATTACAAGATTTACGTTACTTTGTCGCAGTCGCCAGTCACGAAACCTGTAACATCAGCGAAGTTGCCGAAAAATTACACATGGCACAACCGAACCTTAGTTCTGCAATTAAGGATTTAGAAAAAAGGTTAGATGTAACGCTGTTTAATCGTAAAAAACGTCCGTTACAGTTAACAAAAGCAGGACAAGATTTTTTTCAAGAAGCGGTTTCAATATTGACTGCTATGAATCGCGCTGTTGAGAATGTCAGGGCAACAAGTAAAGGAGAAATTGGACGGCTAACTATTGGTTTAACCAGTTCTGTTTCAAACAGCATACTACCGGATATTTTGAGAAAGTTTCGCGAAGAATTTCCTAATGTCAAACTAATTTGGTGCGAAATGGCAACCCGGAATCAGCTACAAGCACTTCGAGAACGAGAGATGGATGTCGGTTTTGTACATCTGCCTGTAGGAGGAATTGATAATAAAGAACTGAGTTTTACTTCGATTTTAGAAGAACCTTTAGTTACAGTATTACCGGAAAATCATCCATTAGCCAAAACTAAACAAATTCCCTTGATAGCACTCAAAGAAGAAAAATTCATTTTTCCCTCGCTTCAACTTGTTCCCGGATTATCCCAGCAAATTTTGAATTATTGCAAACGGGCGGGTTTTTCTCCACAAATTACCCTTGAAGCTGCATTTATGCTCACAATTTTGGGGCTTGTTGCAGGGGAATTAGGGATTGCATTACTTCCTGCTAACGTTAAAAATATCCGGCGTAAAGGAGTTGTCTATCGTCCAATTTTTGGAGTTACTCCAAAGATAAAAATGGATGTGGTTTGGCGACGCAATGATACATCTGTCATATTAAAAAACTTCTTGAAAATTACCAAGGAAATTTGCAATTAAGCAACAAAACCGGCTTTTTAGATTTAATTTATACTGAAGAGAAATATTATTTTGACAGCAAAAGACGCAGCATTTCTTAAGTGCTACGTCTAATTATTTATATATTGAATAGGACTTACGCAAATGACATATTTTTTCGTAGGGTGCTGTGACGATTTGAATAAATTTGAACGTGATTATAATACTTGTAGCGTCACGCACCAACCAGCTAATGTGACAATTGCGTAAGTCCTGTTGAATTCAAATCGTTTTTTTACTTCAAAGATATTTGCTCCTTATTGCCTCCAACAACTTCCCGAATTCGGTAAATTGGTCTACCTTGGGACTCATGGTAAGTACGCATTAACAACTCAGCTAATAACCCAAAACAAAATAGCTGTACCCCAGTCACCAAAAGCAATACAGCTAATATCAGTAAGGGGCGATCGCCAATATCCTGACCTAGAAATAATTTTGCCCAGGTTAGATAAGTACTCATGACTCCACCGGCAATCATAAAGATTAAACCCCAAAGTCCAAAAACGTGCATCGGACGGCTGAGGAATTTTTTCATAAAAGCAATGGTAAATAAGTCCATCACCACTCGGAAAGTACGACCTAAGCCATATTTACTGCTACCAAAACGTCTTGCGTGGTGACGCACTGGCATTTCGGTAATTCTTGCACCTTCAATATAGGCAAGAGCAGGTAGAAAGCGATGTAGCTCTCCGTATAAATTCATATCTGCTACAAGTTCGGTACGATAGGCTTTAAGGGAACAACCATAATCGTGAACATTAACGCTGGTGATGCGTCTGATTAACCAGTTAGCAATTTTAGAAGGTAGCAAGCGGGTAAGAGCAGCATCTTGGCGATTTTTACGCCAACCATTTACCAAGTCGTAACCTTCATCTAACTTCGCCAAAAGCATAGGGATATCAACAGGGTCGTTTTGTAAGTCAGCATCTAAAGTTACAATAGCTTTACCTCGTGCATGATAAAAACCTGCTGCCATAGCCGCAGTTTGACCGTAATTACGTCGCAAAATTATGCTTTTTAAATCGGTTCGCGTTTTTGCTTTTTCTTTAAGCAGTTCTACCGAACCATCGGTGGAACCATCATCAATACAGATAATTTCATAACTCAAATTACTTGCAATCAAAGTGGATGAAATTTCTTCAATTAAATGAGGCAAACTTTCTACTTCGTTATGCACCGGCACTACAACTGAAACATCCAAAACGTAAGGTATTGTACCTTTTTGAGCCAATGTTTCAGAAACAAACCCATTTCTCATAATTTTTTTGTATCCTTCCTTAGCCTTTTTGCGGGATGTAACTGCTTACTACCCTTCCGACACCACGTAGCTGTTTATAATATGACCGACTAACCTCGTCTCCCTGTTCCGAAAGACGGTCAATTCCAATACCATTTCGTCCTTTATCTTTACCAGAACTATGGATGTATTTACCATCTCCCAAATAAAGCCCTACATGAGTTGCTTTTTGAG
>JBCBPQ010000369.1:0-5933 GCA_039820645.1 Cyanobacteria bacterium J06633_8
ATCGCTGCTGTAAGATTTTTGGATATTTCGGCGAAACACTTATTATATGACTGACTTTACTTAAAGTTCTTGGTTCTAGAAGCCTTGCTTGTAATTGAGCAAAAGCAAACTTCAAGCGTCCCCCTGGAGGAAGGGGACCACTATTTTTGTAATAATCACTCAGCCAAGGGTCTTGAAAATCTACGACATAAGGAATGCCGTATTTACGGTACCATCTCAGACCAAGTGCCGTGATATTAAATACAGTTGTAGAAAAATAAATTAAATCAAATTTTTGTTGATGTAAAAGGCGATCGCCAGTTTTTTGCAAATAGAGAAAACAGCGCAATCCCAAGCTACCTAAACCAATAAGCCTTGTTTGTTTAACTGGTATGGCTGATATATAGGTAACTGGTATATAGGAAGGGACAGTTTTTGTTAATGAAGCATCTTGAACAGCTTCAACACAATCTGGTTGAACTGCAATAACATGAGCTTCCCAACCAAATTGTTCAAAGTAGGGTAAAGACATTCTTACCCGTTGATGGTCAGGAGCGTTAATTGGTGGAAAATGGGGACTGATAATTAAAACTCGACGCTTCAAAGCTTTATACTCTTAACAATAAATGGGGCATGGGGCATGGGGGATTGGGCATGGGTCAAACACTAGCTTGTAACGGTAAAAATAGTCCATTTGTATGGTCAGGAAATTTAGAAGCAACATAGGGCTTACCTGCTTTGGTAAGAAAATGGCAGTAGTATTTATACTTAGCAAGATACTCTCGAACTTGTTGCCCATTCTCACCACATAATTCCGCCCAGATGGCTTGGATACGCTGCTCTTTTAACAGTTCTTCTGCTCCTTTTAAAGCTTGAACTTCGTAACCTTCTACATCCAATTTCCATAAATCTACTTTTGTAATAGAGCGCGTTGCTAACTCCGAGGCTAAGCGCACAACCTGAATTTTTTCTCCTTCTGTTTCAGATATTTGGTTCTGTGCGCCGTGTTTTAAACTAGTCCCCGCGTGCTTGAGACGCAATTGAACTTGAGACGCACCAAGTCCGGCTCGAATAATTTCTACAGGTAAACCAGGGTGTATATCTAAACATTCTTCCAGCCATTTAACTGCTTTGGTACCTGGTTCAAATGCAAACACTTTTCCTTGTGGAACCATCTGAGACAGATACATTAGCATTTGACCAATGTTGGCTCCAGAATCTACGATTATTCCATCACTTGGAAGAAATTTATTAGCCCAATTGAGGAATGCTGCACCTTCATATTTACCGTAAACAATCCAACGATGAGTAGGATTTGTCAAATCGAGTTTCCAAGGAATACCTGCTCCTGTTTGTACCCAGCAGATTCCCTTGATTGCGATCGCCTTTGCAAAAAACTTTTCGCATATTCCCAATTTATGAGGAAAATCAACTAATTGTATCCAGGTTAATGGTGCTGGCATAGAAATAGTTTTCATATAATAGTTCTATATTCACATTTTGTATCACAAGAAACTCTTGTCAAAATAATTACTAGTTATATTTTTTAACGCAGAGGTACGCCGAGTTTTTTTTATTCATATTATGTTGAATAATTCTAATGCAAAAGATATCACTCCTAACTCCTAACTCTGAAATAAAGTTTTTCATATTTATCCACAATTACATCAGCGGAAAAACACTCCTCCACTCGTTTACGGCATTTACTACGGTCAATATTAGGTAAATTAACAATAGCAGCAACAGCTGATTCAATGCTGTTTATTAAGTAGCCCTCTATACCATTACGTACAATTTCTGGTAATGCACCACGAGGAGAAGAAATTACAGGTGTACCACAAGCCAAAGCTTCGGCGAAAACAATACCAAAAGGCTCTTCCCACTCAATCGGTACAATCATCGCTGCCGCTTTTCCGAGTAATTCGTTTTTCTGAGCATCATTGACGGCTCCGACGTATTCAATTCCATTTTTTCCCAGGTGAGGAGCAATCTTTTCTTGCCAATAATTTTGTGCTTCTTTGCTACTACCTTGATTCCCCGCGATAATTAAGCGACGCTTGGCTTGAAGGGCGGCTGCAATGGCTGTATGCGCTCCTTTTATTTGTTCTACTCGACTGAGAAAAACCAGCGGCGCATCGGCAGCAACTTGTGGTACAAAAGTATATTTTTCTAACTCAACACAGTTGTGAATGGGATGCCAAATTCCCCCTGCGTTTCGCCCAAGACGACAAATATAATCGCTGCAACCAGTAAATGTGAGAGAATTTTTTGCTAGCTTTAATGCCCAACTAGTAGTCCGTTGACTGGGATTGCGCTGGTAAGACATCACTTTGGGTAAATTGGAAGCTAGCAGTGGCGTTAAATATAAAATTCGAGAGAAACTATGAATGATATCTGGCTGAAATTGTCGAACTGCCGAATGTAAGGTAATTGTATTTTTGAATGCATCTATTTGATTTTGCGATCGCATTCCCTGCCAGGGGAAAAACTCAGTTGCTTTTGAGGTAGACTCAGGATTGGCAACTAGTCCTACGGTATGACCGCGAGTTTGCAACTGGGTGACTAATAAATCAACGATGCGCTCGATTCCGCCGTATAGCTTTGGTGGTACTGGGAGTTCGGGATCGGCTGTGAGAAGGATTTTCATAGACTGGTTTTAATGCACTTCGTTGTCGTAAGTGGTTTAAAGGTTTTTCTATAAACTTATAAAAGAGATAACTAGCACTAATAGCTACAATCCATCCCAGTATCTGTAAAAGTAAAATCATTGGACTATCAACTCGGATAAATCTTAAACCTAGATTAATTACTCTTCCTTGAAATGGAACGTGAAGCAAGTAAAGAGAGTATGAAATTAAACCAATCCATTTCAGCCATTTTATTTGCTGAATAGAATCAATTTGATTATCATAAAAGTACAAATAATAAAGAATTATTGAAAATATAGCAGCAAACCAAAGTTGATTATTTTGCAATGTGTACTTACTCCAAATCCCTAATGTACCAAATATTAAAATTAATAATAAACTTAACCTTTGGTAATACTCGTGATTTTGATGTTTAGCAAATAAAGCTATAAACACTAAAGAACCGCAAACAAATTCAGACCAAAAAGAGAGAAAACCTAATTGAGGTATTTGAGGTATTAATATAGATATACTTCCGATAAATAAACCAGTGATAATTGCCGTCTTTAAATTGATTTTGTCTTTGATAATTAAAAGTAAAAAAACAATACAATAAAAACCTATTTCTACAACTAGAGACCAATAAACTACAACATAAAATGGGATATTTAAATATGGTTGAATTAAAAATAAATTGCCAATCCAAGATTGTAATGAAGTGGGAATTATATCCCAGAGATTGACTTTATTAAAAGGGGATGAAACAATATTCAAAATTATAGTGAATAAAAATGCCAACCAATATGTTGGCATTAAACGCCGGAATCTATTTTTAATAAACTTCCAGGAACTACCATTATTTAAGATCAGTCTATAAACACTTGCAGCGATACAGTAACCGCTAATAACAAAAAAAAGATGAACTCCTAACCAGCCTGGTGCTGCTAATGATTTTAGTTGTTCAACAATAGGGTGAAGAGATTTATCGTAAGTAGTACCAAAACCATGGAAAAGCATCACCCATAAAGCTGCTATACCGCGCCAATGGTCGAGACTTTTATACTGCGGATTCCAAGAATTTCTTCCAACTATTTTCATTACTATAATCTTCTTATATGTTCCAACGTTTATCAGTTCTAAGGGGACTATTGCGCGGTGAAAAAATAAAATATGCTTGCCAAAGTGCTTTATCTAAATGACGACGAGTTAAGCCACAAATATGATAAACGACTCAATTAAACTTATTATATAAAACTACAAATTAAAGTTAACAAAAAGTGCATTACAAAAACCAAAATATCGTTTATTTTCACCCCAACGAAAAAACTCATAGAATCCGGAGAAACGAAAGTTTCTTTTGGTTAAAAAAAGATATAAATCTTCAAAAGATTGACATTCTTGATTAGATTTATCAAATCCTATTTCACTATATATAATTTTAACTAGATTATTCTTTAGGTAATTATCGGCACCATTTAAAACTTCTAATTCATATCCTTGAACATCCATTTTTAAGATATCAATATTGTTTATATGATTGTGATGACAAAAATTATCAATAGTTGTGATTTTTACCTGTTCTAGACTTTCATTTTGTGCAAAAGATTGATTAGAACTATCGACTAAAGTATTAAGTTCAGAATTTTCTCTGATACGAATTGTTTTCTGGCATTCTTCAGAACCGAAAGCATAATTATATGTTTTGATATTATTGAAGTTTACCGCATGATTTTTTAATGTTTCATATGTTGTTTTTATTGGTTCAAATGCATAAATATTAGCTTGAGGAAAATAACGATTTAAAAATAGACTTGTTTGACCAACATTAGCACCAGCATCAAAAATAGTTTTGATTTTATTTCCTCTAAAAAATCTTTTAATATCATAAGGATAGCTGATGCCCACTGGGATAACTCTTGTTAAAGGCATTATCTGAGAAGACAAGACAGAATGACAGAATTCGGAAAAAGATTTTCCAACTATATATCTCCAGTTCATAACAGTCATTTAACCTATAAATAGATACTTGTATAATTGTGTGTATTGATTTTTTTGCAATTTATTTAGGACTTACGCAACTGGCATATTTTTCTTGTAGGGTGCTGTGACACTTCGACTAATTTTCAAGGTAGTAATAAGGCTTGTGGTGTCACGCACCAACCGAGTCTTGTGACAATTCCGTAAGTCCTATTATTTAAACTTTTGCTTCAAAATACAAAGAATAAGAACGATGCTGTTCTCTATCAATGCAACCACCAGGAAAATTTCCTGTTCGCCAATCACAATGAGTAACTTTTGTAAATCCGGCTTCCCGAAGAACTATTTCTAAATTTTCAGCATCATAGCCCACATAATGTTCCCATTCTTGAAGAAAAACATGGTTTAATACGTCCATTTTGGAACTAAATAAATCTGAAGGTTTTTCCCCTCCACATCCTATTTTATTAAGAGCTTCCCATCCTGGTTGGAGATATGCTTTAATATAAAGTTCAATATCAGGAACAATTATTCTTAAAACACCATTGTCTTGTAGACAACGACGACATTCTTGTAAAAATGGTGTTCGTTCATCATTTGGTTCAAGATGTTCTAAAAAATGTTCTACATGAATTCCTAAACAGGAATTATCTACAAAAGGAAGTTTACGTCTTGTATCAATGGCAAGGGTTACATTGGGATGAGGATGTAAATCTAAATTCACCCAATTTTCTTGACCAAAAGGACCACATCCGATATTAACTAATAAATTATTTTGTTGTCTGAGTTGCTTTATTTTGAATTTGACTCCTGGATGAAAATGAGATAATGTACGCAAGCGCCAAGTTTTCAATTCTAATCTAAAGTGATTAAAAACGTGACGACTAATAGGTAACTTAGGAATTAGCCAAGCGCCTATCTTTTGCTTCAAAGTTGTTGGCTTTGTTATAGTAATTTCATTCATGTCAATAATTTCTCTATATTACTTAAAAATTTATTTTTTTCTAAATCCCAGTTATATCGTTCTCTACCAAGTTTTTGAGCTTGAATACGAGCAGTTTTTAAATTCTCTCGATTTGAGAAGAATTTATCTAGTTTAGTTGCAATATCTTGAGGTTGATTAATATCTATTAATACAGCAGCTGATTTTAAATGTTGAGCTAATTCTTTTTGAGCAGGAGTTGAACTCATTAAAACTGGTATTCCTGCTAAAAGATAAGTAAATATTTTATTACCTAAACAAATACTATTATTGATGTCCCGCCCTGGTTCTAAAGATAATCCAATATCATGATAGGTTGCTAATTGTGCCATTTTTGCAGGTGCAGCTGATGGAAGAAAATGAATGCG
>JBCBPQ010000370.1:0-5932 GCA_039820645.1 Cyanobacteria bacterium J06633_8
CCATCTGCTAACACCACAGTCTTCGGTGCATTCCGCTCAAAGTTAATCTCAAACCGTCGCAACTTCGCCGCTACTTGCTGCGGACTGAGCGATGCTCCCGCCCCTAAAACCTTCTCGGGATTCGACACCTTTACCTTGTTAAAGGATGCTTTGTAGAGTTGAAAACTTCCTGTATCCGGTAAATTAATCTCAAATCGCTGCTCTGTGCCTGTCGAAGGAGACGTAATTAATACCTCATTGCGACCCGTCCTGTAAGGTGTTTGCTTCGAGACAGTGAAATCATCCGGTAAAGAATCACCAACATCAATTGCTCTATTGCGATCGCAATCAGGTCGAATGGGCGGACAAGGGGTATAGCCTAAGACTCGTTCCTTGCCAGATTGTTCATCCACTCCGGGATTACCAGTAGTAGAACCAGCAGCAATTGCTTCCTGCTTACCTGCCAACAGTACAAAACCTGCCGTCGAACTCAACAACAGCAACTTGCACATCATCACCGAACAGAGCGAACGCACAGAAAATGACCCAGCAGAAAGCGGTCGAAAACCATTCATAGTAATCAACTCCAAAAACAACCAAACGGTCAAAAATTCTTATAATTCTAAAGACATCTTCAACGGGAACAGCTACAAAAAAATCTCAACAGGGTTAAAAATAGATTCTCAAACCTCTTTGTAGTATAGAATTAGATGCTATTTTCAGTAAAGTATAGAATCGGTTATTACGTAGGAAAAAATTTTTAATTATACTCGGAATATTATTCTAAGTATAGATTTAAAATAACTTGACGAATAATTTTTTCAATTGAGAGATAATTAGTGAACTTAAATTTTATGGTATTTCCACACTTTGCTGATTTAATACCGAAGATGAACCAGTCGGGAATAAAAAAATTAAGCAGCAGTCGAACACCACCAACGAATAACCAAGCTAGCAAACTGCAAAATAATATCGTTGTCGGTAATCCAGTTTCAGCAGATAACATCAAAAATAAATTGTGGGGATGACCTAACCAGTGATGGGTTTGGGCTTCAAATATAGGAGAAAAATTTCGTAGGTAAGTTTGTGGTCCCCTTTGCTTCTAACTGAGTAATTGCTGTATCAGTTGTACCGTTTGAGACTAGATATAAGCCTAAACGTGCGTCGGAATCGACTTCCAATACGCGCTCAATATCTCCCAAATCAAACCCGCTAGGAGAGTCAGAAATTGCTGAGAATATAACTTGCGCTCTTTGTAAAGCTGCTTGGTGATGTATAGTTGAAGTAGATACTAGATTAACGTTAATGAAAGTAGGTTACGTAAGAGTTTCAACGAGCAAACAAGCCGACACAGATGCGCTTGAGCAGCAAACTCAAAGAATTAAAAAAGCTGGTGCAGTGCGAATCTTTTCTGATATCGAAAGCGGGAGAAGTGATAAGCGATCGCAATTTAATCAAATGTTGGAATTATGCCATGCTGGAGAAATCAATGAAATCGTGATAACTCGAATTGATCGTTTATCACGCTCTGTTATTTCAATTCATAAAACAATGTCTTTGTTTGAGGAATTAGGAGTTAAACTAATAATCCTAGATTCTCCAATCGATGATACTAATTCACCTTTCGGTTGGTTCTCTATTTCTCAAATGGGGCAATTGGCAGAATTTGAAAGTCGTCTTCTTAGTTCTAGAATTAAACACGGTTTCGATTATTTTCGCGAACAAAAGAAAGCAGCACCTACTCCTCCATTCGGATATATAAGAGTTAACGAAAAATATGCATTAGACGAATCTGTCAACGAAAAATCGGGACTAGCAACCTGGGAAGTTGCTCGTAAGATAATAGATTACTTTCTTCAGGAGAACGCAACTACCAGAGGCACGATAAACTATGCCTTAGCGTTTTTCGGAAAAAATTGGACATCAGCAGGGTTTAGATATTGGATTCAAAACCCTACTTTACGCGGGCATACAGCGTACAACACCCGTAAAAATCAGAACAATCCAGAAAAATGGATAATCCATGAAAATACGCATACACCTATAATTTCAGAAGAAATTTTTGAACAAATAAAACAACGTTTTCAAGATAATAGACGTAGATATTCATATGGGCATCAACTTAAAGCTAAGTCATCACCATTGCAAGGACAGCTATTTTGCGGATGCTGTGGATACAGGCTATTTATTAAAAAATCCGGAAAGTATTTAACCTACCGAGTTAGATGTAAGAAACGCGATACTTTGGGCGATCAATTTTGCAAAAACAAAATAGCAATCCGCTTGCAAGATGTCGTGGAAGCAGTTGATGCAAAATTAGTAGCACGGGCAGATAAAATTGCTAAATATGTGGAAAAGGCTTTGTCTAAAAAGAAGAAAGCACCTCCTGAAATAATTAAGTTGCTTTCTCAACTAGAAACTCTCAAACATTTACCAAAATCCCAGATTATAGATGCTGCAATTAAACAGACACAACAAGAAATACTCAGGATTGAAAGCGAACAAGAAGTGGAAGGCACTCTTGGTAGAAAGCGGTTAGAGTTAGTGCAAAATTCCTTAAAAGATAATGATTACTGGAAAACAATCAAAGAAGAAGAAAAGATTAATATCTATAAGCAGCTAGTAGATCGCATAGTAATCCTCAACGGAGAAATATTAGAAATTAACTTGCTTTTTTAATACCAATATTTTTGAATTCCAATTTAAAATCTTCCTCTGATAAAGCCATCAAATGCTTCTTCTGTTCTAGAGGAAGATGTTTTATTTTACCGTAGCGCTCGCAAGTTCTTAACAAGATTTCTGCGACGGTTTCTCTTTATGCCATAAAAATAGGAATAATGTAATGTTGAGTGAAACAATACTACAGAACTAAAAAATCTGTTCAATCCAAACCTTGTATTGACAGATGACACTTATTGTGATATGCACGAATATTACTCCCTTCCCGGTAGAAGATTACCGAAAAATGGCTTTGTTGGGTTTCACTATGTCCTTGCGGACACGCTGCGCGTTTCGTTCAACCCAACCTAGCTTATAGGTAATCTTAGAGCGTGAAGGGAGTAAGAGATCGATAACGTTGTTGAAAGCTTAGAGTAGGGGAGGGATATAGTTAAACAAAGCATTCACCGGAGGTGTGGATCATCCCAGGGTTTATTTGCGCCGACTTACTTAGATGCCTTTTTAAAGCTGGATAATGCAATCGTTTCGGTTAGATACTAATTTTTATGGTTCTAATTGTATGATAACGAAGAAAAAAGTTATGATATGATTAAGTTCTAATCGTTTAAGGATTATCTTTGGAAATGCAGTTAAGCGCACCACAAGTGGCGATAAAGTGGAAATTAGCTCATCTTATGCTTGAACAGGATATAAAAACTGGGGATTTAGCTGAGGTAACAGGTCTTCATCCAGGTACTATTTCCAAGTTAAAGGGTTGTCGAGTAATGCCTAAAAGACTTGATAGAGATACTTTTGAAAAACTATGCCAAGCTCTAAAATGCACTCCCGGTGATTTACTCGTAATTGAATGAGAATTATATGCTTTTTAGGACTATATTTGCTGAAGAATATTCAGGTCATTATCAAGGTAACAGAGCTTTTAAAACAACAGTTAGATATTATGCATCAATAACATCTAATTCCAAGGAATATACAATCTCATCCATGCCAGATGTTAAAGTTGAAAATCAACGGAACGTCAGCGATAATTCTTTAGAAAATGCAATTAATCTTGTAGATGAATGGATGACCGATGAATCAGGTTACGATGAAGAAGTTTATCCAGAAATTGAAAATGAATTAAATAAAAATCAAGTATCTTTTTAAATTTTTTCATGAATCAAATAGTAGTGCCAGATAACAGGGGGGTGTGTCAATTGAGTGAAGAAGCAGAAAAACGCGAACCTCAGATTATTTGTTTGTTAATTTTAACTACATAGAAGTATTAAGACGCTGCCGGAAACCACTACAATAAGATAAGCCTGTAAAACAAATTTTTATATGACCGATTTACTTCGCAAAGCAATTGCCGAAATTGAAAAGCTACCACAGGAAAAACAAAACGAGATCGCATCCCGTCTGCTAGCTGAATTGGCACAAGAATCAGAAGAATTGCTTTTAGAGCAGTTAGCAAAAACACCAGCAGTTGTTTGGTCTCCCTATGATGCACATGAAGCTGCTCAAAGCTTATCCGAACTTTTAGCAACACAACAAGATAATGCTTGAGGGTAAGCGATATTCTTTCATAGAAAAAAGGAACAGCCAGGGTATCTCTATAAATATGCCATATCTTCCACTAACGCTGAGCTACCATAACTGTTCTGTGGAAGTTATAGGTCTACTAGATACAGGTGCAAGCGTAAATGTACTACCTTTTGATATTGGTTTGCAATTGGGTGCTGTTTGGGAAGAACAAACAACCATTATCCCATTAAGTGGAAATCTAGCTAGCTCGGAAGCCCGTGGTTTGGTAGTGTCTGCTATCATTGACGACTTTGCACCCGTTTTACTTGCATTTGCTTGGACTGAATCTAGAGATGTTCCTCTAATACTCGGACATATGAACTTTTTTAATGAATTTGATGTCTGTTTTTATCGCTTTGATTTAGCTTTTGAGTTATGTCCAAGGCGAAAATAAGATTTTGGTATCTACCCAGCCAAGTAAAACCAAGGTAAAAAAATAAGCCCCAGCATATCACCAGAGCTTCTTAATTACAAATTAGAGACGTAAAATTTTACGTCTCTACAACTTAATCTTTAGACAGTGGGAAAATCAACTTTAACAATCATATCGTTATAGTCAAAATCACCACCACCAGTTAAATCTTCGTAACCGAAGGTATTGTCACCAAGCAAGCGAATGTGGTCAACTCCATCGCTATTTGCTCCTAAGAATGAGAAGTAAACTTCTGCGTTGTTGTTGATTGCTTCATCTACAGTTCCATCTACAACCATGAAGGAAGCTAAAATACTTCCACCGTCGAAGGTTCCATCAAAGGTAGATGTTTGCTGGTCATCCGTTTGAAGCAAGTCTAAAGTTGTAATGCGGTTTGTCAACGCAGCTTCTTCATATCCAGCATCACCAGGATTGAAGTCTACTACACCATCACCATCAATATCAATTCCACCGTTGCTATCAACAACTTGGTAGAAACCAATCAAGTTATCAAAAGCTGCTTCTCGGTGTACTTCGACACTAACTGATACTTGACCTGTTTCATTACTCAAATCAATGAGTTCATTTTGTGTTTGTCCTTGTAATTGGGTACCAACAGGGAGAGCATCTTCAGTAACTTCTATGTTTAATTCCATGTCAGTGAAGTCACCAACACTTGCTTGCTCTGACCAGTTTAAATTAAAACCATTTGTAGCCAAGTCAGATACTTTTAGGTTCGAGAAATCAGGGAAGAATACGGGCAAGTTTGTTGTTCCGTTTGCTTCTAACTCAGCTAGTGCTGTATCTGTTGTACCGTCAGATATCAAATAGAAACCTAAGTTTGCGTCCGAATCAACTTCCAGTACTCGTTCAATATCTCCAAGGTCAAATCCACTAGGGCGATCGGCAACAGCAGAAAAGATAACTTCTGACCTTTGTAGCGCTGCTTGGAGATAACCTTCGGAGCCAGGAGCATTACCACCAATGTTGCCGTTTTCATCATCTACAACAAACACACCAACTTCATTTACTTTCTCATTATCATTGTTAGCTAAAGTAAATTTGATGTTGGTTAGTGAAGGATTGTTAGCATCACTGTTAAAGTCACCGAAATTCAGTTGTTCAACAACCTGATTTTCACTTAAAGTTACCCTATACGCTCCATTATTGTCAGTAGGGAAAGTTTGTACAAAGTCAGTCGGTACTACTTCGCGTACTGTGTAATCCCCTGCTGCTAAATTGTTAAATTCGTAATAGCCGGTTTCATCAATATCTGGAGTGTTGGGGTCAGTTCTCAAC
>JBCBPQ010000371.1:0-5811 GCA_039820645.1 Cyanobacteria bacterium J06633_8
ATCAACCATCAACCATCAACCATCAACCATCAACCATCAACCATCAACCATCAACCATCAACCATCAACCATCAACTATCAACTATCAACCATCAACTATCAACTATCAACATTCTCATCTTGAGGATGATTTTCACTTTTATCGCGTTGCAATGCTTCTTCTAAGGCTTGAATTTGTTCTCGACGTGCTTCTAATTCTAAGGTTCTGCGTGCTAAATCTTGATTTTGTAAAGTCAAATTTTGCCGCCAACTTTCGGCTCTTTCGGCTTCTTGACGTAAAAATTCTGGCGATATTCCGGTAGTAAGATATTTCTGAACTAGTTCTAAAACCCAACTGGTAGCGTCTTCTATTCTCTCTATTTCACCTGTAGCAGAAAGTTCTACTAATACGAGCAAATCTTCAGTAAAATGTTTTCCTTTTCCCAAAAGAATTACAGCTTCTTCTGGAATCATTACCCACATGTTTTCAGTTTCTCTACGCGCTAACAACCGTAACTCGGACTGAACTAAAAATTCATTTTTATGCACTTTGGCTAAATAAAGCATGATTTAAATCAAAGTTAGTTGTTAGTGGTTAGTGGTTAGTTGTTAGTGGTTAGTTGTTAGTTGTTAGTGGTTAGTTGCTAGGAGTTTGGAGTTAGTATTTAATTTGTTGGTTTTGATTGAAGTATAACCAATTTATGCCAATCATTTTCCTAGTGGGAGCATCTTGCTCCCTAGGGAAGAATATTGCTGCTTAAAGAAAAATCTTACTCCCCACAAAAAATTTGATTTGTAACTCCTAACTCATCACTCCTAACTCCTAACTCCTAACTCCTAACTCCTAACTCGTTTACTTAATCCTTTGCAGACGGCTCCGCAAAATTTCGGCTTGTTTTTCGGCTTCTGCTAGAGAATCTCTAGCTCCTTGTACTACCTCTGCTGGTGCTTTATCAACAAATTTAGAATTACTTAGTCTACCTGTTAAAGATTGTACTTCAGCTTCTATTTTACTGAGGTTTTTCTCTAGTTTGCCACGCAATGCGTTCATATCTATTACACCTTCGAGGGGAAGTAGTACTTGTACGGTGCCGACTACACCGGTTGCTACTTCTCCTAATTCTTCAGGTTGGGGTGTTTCAATTTCGGGGGGGTTGGCTTCAGTTGATGGTTTAAAGAATTTTTGCCGTAATTCTTGTCTCTTTTCGCTAGAAAGTAAATATACCCTGATAAACCACAAGGAATAACCAAAACCAACAAATTGGAAGAATGTTCCAAAGAAAGGAATCTTTTCTATGGTAGTTGCTACAGTATAAGCAACTCTGGCTAAGGTAAAGGCTAAGAAACCTAAGAAAATAAATTTTAAAGCAGTTGGAGATTGGTTCTTAGTTACTGTATCGCTCTTTTGGGTACCAGCTATAGTTAAGTTCTCAACTTTTGCCAAATCTTTAATTAATCGCTCTCCAGTATTAAGAATTTGACACTCTTTTACGCTTTCGCTTTGTAAATTAACGGTAACTTTCACAGAAGGTTTAACGTCTGCTTCTGCTCTTAAGTTGCGAATTGTGCGAATTGTGCCAATTAATAATTCAAATTCTGACTCTAATTCGGAGTCGATTAATTGTGTGTTTGCTTCTGGATATTTTTGCAGGGATAAACTTTCGTTAGAATCTTCTGGTTGTTGAGTCAAAGTATGCCAAATTTCTTCGGTAATATGAGGCATAAAAGGACTAAGAAGTTTTAAAATTCCTTCTAATACATAAGCTAAGGTTTGCTGTGCTGTTTTTCGCGATTTTGGTTCGGCATCTTCGGGCAATCGAGATTTAACTAATTCGATATACCAGTCGCAAAAATCACCCCAAATAAATTCGTAAAGTCCCTTGGCTGCTTCTCCCATGCCATATTTTTCCATGTAACTGTTGGTTTCTTCAACAGTTTTATGGAAGCGGGACAAAATCCATTTATCGCTTAATTCTGTGGCTTGGGGAATTCCCAATTGCTGCGGTGTTTGTTCGTCTAAATTCATCATGACGAATCTGGCTGCATTCCACAATTTATTGGCAAAGTTGCGGGATGCTTCTACGGAGGGGGATTCCTCTGTTTTGCGGTTGTAATCGAAACGGATATCTTGTCCGACACCGATAACTTCTTTAACTAAGGTGTAGCGAACGGCATCGGTACCGTATTTATCTATTAATAATAAGGGGTCGATACCATTTCCCTTTGATTTAGACATTTTTTTACCGTTTTCATCCAGTACTAAACCGTGGATGTAAACGTCTTTAAATGGCATTTTGTCAGTAAATTGACCAGCCATCATAGTCATTCTTGCTACCCAGAAAAAGATGATATCGAAGCCAGTTATCAAAACGCTGGTAGGATAATATTTCTTTAAATCATCGGTTTCTTGAGGCCAACCCAAGGTAGAAAATGGCCATAAACCAGAGGAAAACCAGGTATCGAGAACGTCGGCATCTCTTTCTAATTTAACTTCTTCACCAAACTGCGCTTTGGCTTTTTCCCAGGCTTCTTCTTCATTTTTAGCGACAATAAAGGGCGTGGTGTCAGTAATTTCACCATTAGTTTCGCTAATCGCATACCAAGCCGGAATTTGATGTCCCCACCATAGCTGACGAGAAATACACCAGTCTTTTAACTTTACGAGCCAATCTTTGTAAACCTTTCCCCAACGTTCGGGATAAAATTCGGGAGAAGTCTGCTCGAAAAACTCCAAAGCTTTGTCAGCCATGGGACGAATTTTGACAAACCATTGAGTTGAAAGCAAGGGTTCTACGGGAACTTTACCGCGTTCGCTGTAGGGAACGGTGTGCTTGTAATCCTCAATTTTGACTAAAACACCATCGGCTTCTAATTTAGCAATAACATTCTTTCTAGCAACAAAACGATCTTGTCCTTTAAATTCCCCAGCATTTTCGTTCAAGGTACCGTCTTTATTCATAATATTGATAAACGGCAAATCGTGACGCTTACCCATTTCAAAGTCATTGGGGTCGTGAGCCGGTGTAACTTTTACACAACCAGTACCGAAAATCGGGTCTACCAAATCATCGCCAATGATGGGGATTTGACGATTCATAATTGGTAAAGTCAAAGTTCTACCAATCAATTTATTGTAGCGTTCGTCGCTGGGATTTACGGCTACTCCGGTATCGCCGAGCATGGTTTCCGGACGGGTTGTAGCGACTTCCATATAGCCGGAGCCGTCGGTGAGGGGATAGCGGAAATGCCAAAGTTTACCGTCAACTTCCTTCTGGTCAACCTCTAAATCGGAAACCGCAGATTGAGAAGCAGGACACCAGTTAACTAAGTAATTTCCTCTATAAATCTTGCCTTCATTATAAAGACGAACAAAAGCTTCTAGAACAGCCTTCGATAAACCTTCATCCATCGTAAAGCGTTCCCGCGTCCAATCCACCGACACACCCAAGCGTCGCAACTGATTGACAATCGTCCCTCCAGATTCCGCCTTCCACTCCCAAGCACGTTGCAAAAACTTCTCGCGTCCTAAGTCGTAACGAGTCTTACCTTCTTCTTTAAGCTGCTTCTCAATAATTGTTTGTACCGCAATACTAGCGTGGTCAGTTCCGGGGAGATACAGCGCATTGAACCCCTTCATCCGGTGATAGCGCACGAGACAATCAATCAAAGTATTGTCAAAAGCGTGCCCCATATGCAACTTTCCGGTTACATTCGGCGGGGGAATCATAATAGAGTAAGGCTCCCCATCGCGGTTGGGATCGGCTTTATATAAAAGCTTCTCTTCCCAAAACTTCTGCCATCTAGCTTCAGTGGAAATCGGATCGTAAACGCTTGGAAGGTTGGTAGTCATGCTGGGAAAATTCTCAGAATACAAGGACTTCTATAAACTTTAATAAATTTTGCCACAAGCTTGCGTGAGGTCAACAGAATCATTAAAAATCTCTTTTATTATTCGTGGTTGAATGGGGAAGTGGTATTTGGGGATTGGGGATTGGGGATTGGGCATTGGTGACAATTGCTCACTGATAACTGATAACTGTTAACTGATAACTTGTATAAACAAATATTGACTTAGAAAAATAATTATGCAAACAATACCATCATCATCTAAGTAGTTAATGTAATAAATTATAAAGATTCTCTGAATTTGATTACAGTGAGCGAATTTTGTAATTTAGACTTGGCGTATTTAATTTACTTTATTTTGTGTAAATTCGCGGCACAAGCTGTAACAATATTACGTCTGACTAAAATCCCATAAGTTTTGTCTAATAACACATATAAATTAAAATTAGTTAATTGCAAATATGACAATTCAAACTGAGAAACCGAAAGGTACATCTATTTCACCTTGGGCTTTCGTTCCCAGTCTTTATTTTGCTCAGGGAATACCGTATATGGTGATTAATGCCTTATCGGTAGTTTTTTATGATGATTTAGGAATCAGTGATGCTGAAATCGCTGCCTGGACGAGTTTAATAAATCTTCCTTGGGTTCTGAAAATGTTCTGGGGACCGATTGTTGATATTTACTCTACAAAAAGAAGATGGCTTTTAGCAATGCAAGGGACGATGTTCTTTTGTTTGGGTTTATTAGCTTTGTCTTTACAACTAGAAAATTTCTTTTATATATCTCTAGCTATTTTGGCAGTTGGTGCGTTTGTATCGGCAACTTATGATATTGCCACAGATGGCTATTATATGTTGGCTTTAAGTACGGAACAACAAGCATTTTTTGTTGGTATTCGTGCTTTTTGTTATCGAATGGCAATGATTTTTAGTACGGGAGCTTTACCTATTATTGCTGGTAAGTTACAAGAAAATACCAATAATTTTCCTTTAAGTTGGTCTATAACTCTTGGTTCTGCTGCTGCAATATTTGCCGTACTATTTATTTTTCATAGTATACTTTTACCTGCTCCAGAAGCTATAAATCAACCAAGTGAAGAAAATACGACAAATAAAATTCCATTTTTAGAAGTTATTCGTAGTTATGTTTCTCAGCGAAGAATAGTAGCAGTATTAGCATTTATTTTACTTTACCGATTAGGTGAAGCAATGCTGCTGAAAATGGCAACATTATTTTTAAAAGCTGATGTTGCTGAAGGTGGTTTTGGTTTAAGCAATACGCAATATGGACTTGTATACGGAACTTTTGGCTATATTTCTTTAATAGTCGGCGGTATTTTAGGCGGTTTAATTATTGCTAAATATGGTTTAAGAAAATGTTTGCTACCAATGGCTTTAGCATTGAATTTACCGGATTTATTCTATGTTTACATGGCTTATGCTCAACCGCCTTTAGAATTCGTTTATCCTTTAGTTTCCTTGGAACAATTTGGATATGGTTTGGGAACTACAGCTTTTATGGTTTATCTAATTCAGATTTGTAAGGGAGAATATAAGACTTCTCACTTTGCTATTTCTACGGGATTAATGGCATTTGGTTTGATGCTTCCCGGTGCAATCAGTGGTGTCATTAAAGATGCGGTGGGATATCCATTATTCTTTGTGATAGTTTGCTTGTTAACACTTCCTGGTATGGCGACTATCTTCTTTATTCCTATAGATGAGGAAGCGGAAAGTCCAGCTAGTTAATTACATATTTGTTTGTAGAAGGTAGAAGGTAGGTTGGGTTAAACGAAGTGCAACCCAACAATACCAAAATCTCTGCTTGTTGGGTTTCGTTCCTCAACCCAACCTACATACTATCTTCTTTATTCCTATAGATGAGGAAGCGGAAAGTCCAGCTAGTTAATTACATATTTGTTTGTAGAAGGTAGAAGGTAGGTTGGGTTAAACGAAGTGCAACCCAACAATACCAAAATCTCTG
>JBCBPQ010000372.1:0-5806 GCA_039820645.1 Cyanobacteria bacterium J06633_8
AAAAATCTTAATTTTTCGATGAATAGCAGTAAAAAGAATGTACCTTGTTAAGGCTTTTATTACTATGCCTAAGTTTATACTGAGTGTGCAAGATATGATTTAACACGGTACCATCCTGTAATCATGACACTTTCGACTTGGAGTCAACTGTGTTTATTAAACTTTTTTTACTGAAAATTATTAAAAAGTAAAATCTCCCGCTATTGAACCAGTACCCGCGCAGGATTCTTAAACGGCATCACCCCACGCCAAACCTTGTTTTGTAAGGGTTCTCAATAATTTGAATAAAACGTTTCTTACTTTTTAACTTACGGCGGAAGGGAGAATGAGTATCAAAGCTTTTTAAAATATCTGGCAATTGGGAATAACTCGAAGCCGACTTTCTCATAGGTATGGCGTGCATTTTCGTGACCTGAATCGCTTGCAGTTTCTACCATAGCAATAGACATTCCAGCATTTTTCATCCAACTCAAGGCAAATTCTATTAAAGCGCTGCCTATACCTTGTCCTTGGAAATCTGGTTCCACAGCAACCATATAAATTTCACCCATACTATCTTCTGGATGCAGTTTCGCGGCTACAAAGCCTACAACAGAATCGTCGTCATTCAGAGCCACCCATACATTTACGTCTTTATCAGCGCAAGCATCTTCCACTTCTTTTTGCTGTCTTACAAGCCAGCTATCGGGATAGAATGCTCTGTATACGTCAGGATTTAGCGACTTCTGAAGCTCATCAAAAACTGGAGTCCATGCCCGCAGTGAAAGACTAACTATTGCATCAATTTGATTAGCATCATAGGGTTTAATTTGCATTTTCACACTTCCCGAATAGGACGCGCCAACTATCCTATCATTTTAAGGTAGCTTCGGTCTCTTCGGACGTTGCACAGACATGCTCTCCTAAATCTCAGATAACTCTTACCCAGCGTTCAGTTAGCAATAATTACCATCTCAGTTTCATCCCCGATATTAGTAATTAAGGAAAGGGACACAACGAACTTAAAGAGAGGTAACGACAAATGAAATTCAACAAATTGGCTGGTTTAGGAATCGCATCAATCGTATTATTCGGTAGCGTCGGACAATTAGCAATTAACGCACAACCAGCCGAAGCACTCTCTTCTAGACAAGGTATTACAGTTGCAGCTAAATCTGAGTCGGTAATTGCAGCGGGTAATTTCGTTAAACAGGAAAAAGCTACTAGTGGTAAAGCTAAAATCGTCAACATTAACGGTCAACACTACCTGGAATTTGATAAAGCATTTAGAACTGGTAACGGTCCCGACGTAAAAGTTATCTTACATAGAAACAGCAGCGTACCTCTCAATATCAAGGAAGGAAACTATATTACTTTGGGTCGCATCAAGAGTTTTAATGGTAAGCAGCGCTACGCAATTCCCAACAACATCAACCTTGCTAACTATAAGTCTGTAGGGATTTGGTGCGAAGAGTTTAACGCTACTTTTGGCTTTGCTACCTTGCTCCATGTTTAGTAGTTAACGGTTGTCAGTTAACCCCTCGTGATAATAAGAAAGGTGGTATTTATAAAGGGCGTTAATTTTCCGCCCACTTCTGACAACTGCTCCTAATTCACCAATTAACAATTCACTTTTATATGTAATTTTTATCTTTATTTTCTAACCACTCTGACACCACACAACTCTTAACTATCAACAGTCTTGGTTACATAAGCGGGCTGTTTTTATTTTGCTTAAATAATGCAGTAATTACTTAATGCAGTAATGCAGTATAAGCCATTGTAATCTACACGGTTATCTGGTATATAAAGCATTAATTCAACTTTCAGCTTAATTACTCAATGCAGTAATTAATGCAGCAATGCAGTATGTCAGTAATATCGTTAATTAATCAAAAAGGTGGCTGTTCTAAGTCTACAACTGCCGTACATCTAAGCTATTGGCTATCAAGTAAAGGCAATGAGGTGCAGCTTATAGATGCCGATGCCCAAGGTAGTAGTTCTACATGGTTGAAGTCGATGGAAGATAATCCGATACCAGTTACGGTATTGCAATCTCCCGACGAGTTGTTAGAACAAATCCCCGAACTAGCAGCGCAGTGTGATTATTTAGTTGTGGATGGTCCGGCAGGTTTGGCTGAATCTAGTAGAGCAATTTTATTTCGTACCGATTTAGCGGTGGTTCCCTGTCAGCCGACTGGGTTAGATTTGCAATCGGCTAGCGATGCGGTGCGGTTAATCAAGCAAGCTCAGTCAGTGCGTGGTGGTGCGCCTAAAGCTGCTGTATTTATTAGTCGTGCGGTGAAGGGAACTAAGTTAAAAGATGAGGCGATCGCACTTTTATCTAAAACCAAGGAAGTGACGGTACTAAAAACTGTAATTCACCAAAAGCAGGTAATAGCAGACACTTTTGGTCAAGCCGCAACCATTTGGGATTTATCGGGGCGTTCGGCTACTGATTCGGCACGGGAGTATGAAAAATTGTTCTTTGAAATTATAAAAATGTCCAAATGACTAAAAAACAGCGAAAACCCCTTGATGATACTTTGGCAAGTGAGTTTGTTTACGGTCAAAAGCAAGAAGAAAAATCGCAACCAGCAACAACTCAGGTTGAAAAAGAAATAACTGAAGAACCAGAACCACCACCTAAAAAAACCACAGCTGCTAAAACTGCTAAAACTAAAAAAACATCAATTGTATCTAAGCTGAAACAAGACAGCGAGAAAGAACCAACAGTACGGTTAACTGTTGATTTACCTCAGTCGATGCATCGTAAATTATCCGTGTTAGCTGCTAAAACCGGTAAGAAAAAGGCTGAAATTGTAAGGTTCCTGCTGGATGAAGCATTACAGGAAGTAGATGATTAATTAAGTAATGCAGTAATGCAGTAATGCAGCAATTATTTAAATATCCCCGTTTTTGTTCAGCAACGGTTATTCCTCTGGTGGTAAACCTAATTTTTTACGAAATTCTGGACTGTATACTGCTTCCTGCCAGTTTGTAGCTTGTTTAACTTGTTCTGGGGTTATTTTTTTGGCTTCCTTACCTGATTGTTTATTCCAGAATATTGCATCTTTGAGGTTAGTACCAATGAGTTTGGCACGATTGAGGGTGGCACCAGTGAGGTCGGCACTAGTGAGGATGGCATTACTAAGGTCGGAACCACTGAGGATGGCACCGGTGAGGTAGGCACCGGTGAGGTAGGCACCGGTGAGGTAGGCACCATTGAGGTCAGCACCACTGAGGTCGGCACTAGTGAGGATAGCAATAAAAAGGTTGGCACGACGGAGCTTGGCATTAAGGAGCTTAGCACGACTAAGCTTAACATTAAGGAGCTTGGCACTATTAAGCTTGGCACTAGTGAGGTTGACACCACTGAAGTCGGCAGCAATAAGATTGGCATCATTGAGGTTTATGTGACTTAAATCAGTAGTAGACCAATCTATTTTTAATTTCTGAATTATTTTTGTATCAATCAAAAAAATAATGATATTTCTTTTTAGTTCCAAATTTTCGTCAAGTCTTCTTATAATTGATGTTGTTCTAGCTTGAATAATATTGGATAAAGGATTTCCATCTGATAACTCATCTAAATTTTTATCAATTAATAAATCTGACATTTTATCAATATAATTTTGTAATGCTTCCTCCTCACCTATTAGTTTTGCTCTTTCTGCTTTTTCTTTAGCTATTTGCTCTGCTCTTTCTGCTTCTTCCTTAGCTATTTTTTCTGCTCTTTCTCGTTCGTTTTTTTGAAATTCATTGGTTAAACGTATAGCTAAAATAGGAATACTAATAGCACCAATAGAACCAATTAATCCTATAAGTAATCCCATCCAATCCCAAAGTGACTTGGCAGGTTGTATTTGCTCAGTTTTCTTTTTTAATTTAATGGTTTTTCCATTATTGAAGTTCAATACCTCTTCTTCAGCTATTGTTATAATCTTTTCTTCTCCGAAACCAATCCAATCAACTTTATATAAATGAGGTAATGAAACACCAAATATTGCTAATCCAAAAATTGTAGAAATTAATATTTTTTGATTAAGTTTCAAAGAGTCCCATTTAGTTTTAAAAGACTCCCCCCATTTAGTTATTACTGTTCTCATTAAATACGGGTAACTAGCAGCAAGCTTTATATAAACCCATAGATTATATGCAGTAAAGGATACTGAGACACAGAATAAAAACTATTACTCTAGCTCGGCTCCGAAACAGAGATTACCTGAACCGTATTGGAAGTGTAGTGACAGAGGCGCTTAGAAAAACCGATACAGGAGCAAGTCGGCTGTCCGGTTGAGGTTTTACTTTCTTCTTATTTCTATGCATTCGCACGCGATGCGTGCGAACACAATCATACTGATGATACTTTTTACATTCAACGGTAAGTGACAACCTTGTATTTTAGAAAATTATTGCAGATATACATTTGCCAGAACCGAGAGCGTTTTTTTCTCTTGAGATGGCAGGGTTTTCATAATGTACGAAGACAACTAACAATCAAAAATTATTGATGCATTAATCAAGATTTTGTATACATAGAATCATCACAATTGCAAATATACCTGTGCCAGTTAATTTATGTAATATTGTAGTACGCAAAAAAGTAAGAAAAAACTAAGAATAGCATCTGGCACATCCTGTAATATTGAATCCGTAGAATGAAGCGTACACAGGATATAGAGGATTTTATAACCTAACCGATGCCCAGCAGTGTTCCTGCACAGCGAAGGCTTCGGATTGAGTGAAGTGCTTATTTTACTGGGTTTTGGACAGTTGTAGTATTATAACTCTATTTTTGCTCGGTCTTGGTTTGAAGATAAATTTTTAGACTAATAATCAGCGCATGAACTATCTATATACAAATATTATTTGTACATAATTTTAGTGCTTATTTTTTTATGGACTTTTAAAAGTAATAAAACTCATGACGCGAATAATTAAGGTACTAACTTTTCATGTATAAATTATTCGGATAGAAATTTTCTCTTATCGGCATCTCAACCTCAACCTTGCAGAAGTCACACAACGTAATGCACTACATGAATTTGTTACAGAACCCGTTATTACTCTCTGATAGTGATTAAATATCTTTCATAGCCATTATCTTCATCTTTCTAATTTCCATCATTTGAAAATTTTTATGACCATTGTAAATTGGCTGAATTTGATATTTTTGGCTTTTCTTGAGTTTTTGAAGTAATATTTCGGATGGATTCAATAAATAAATATTACTAAAACCATCAGAAATTGTGCTAACCATATTCCCCTCAATTAATGGCAATACTTGAACTTTTGGTTCTAAGAAATGACTAAGTGAATATAAATTTAAACTAGGGAGCCAATACTTTTCAACAACCAAAAGTGGCTTATTTGCTTGATTGACAATCTTAGCGATGGGTAAAATATCTGAAGAAAAATACTTGTTCCACCATGTTTGTGTAGGAGAAATGATTGCACATGAGATTACTCCACATCCAAGCACAACTAATGTAATAACCTGCCACAATTTTTGCTGCCTTCTTTTAGTAAATAAGACCATTAACGATTGAAAAAAGGGGGATGTGTACGGTTTTGATGGTGGAAAAAAAGTCAAAGGAAGGAAGCGTCAAACCATAGTTGATAGCCTTGGATTATTGCTTAAAGTCGTTGTGAGTGAAGGTAATGCTGGTGAAAGAGTTCTTGCGGGATATGCTTTGATGGAACTGCTTGAACAAAGACCAGAACTGTTAGAAAAAGTTGAATTATTGTGATATTGAAACGGGCAGCCACCTTGATTAATTTTTACTGCCATTTAAATTTTCAACATCCACAAGAATCGAATGGT